>CAYXNQ010000031.1:0-12392 GCA_964466545.1 uncultured Lachnospiraceae bacterium
TTATCAAAACCTTATCAGAAAGGGTGGGAGAAATCCGAAAACCGTTGGTATACAAGCACTTTTCGGATTTCTTGAATCATTCCCACTCGATCGTTCCGGTGGGCTTGGGTGAGAGGTCGTAGCAGACTCGGTTGACGCCTTTGACTTCGGCGAGGATCCTTGCTGTGATACGGTCGAGCAACGCCCAGTCGAGATGCTCAATTGACGCCGTCATCGCGTCTATCGTATTTACCGCGCGGATTATTACGGGGTATTCAAAGCAACGGGCGTTGTTTTTTACGCCTACGGATTTGAAATCCGGAATGAGTGTGAAATATTGCCATACTTTGCCTTCGAGACCTGCGGCGCGGAATTCTTCGCGGAGTATCTTGTCGGACGCGCGTACAGCTTCGAGTCTGTCGCGGGTGATCGCTCCGAGACAGCGTACACCGAGACCTGGACCCGGGAACGGCTGACGATATACCATGGATGCGGGAAGACCGAGACGCACGCCGCACGCACGGACCTCGTCCTTGAACAGATACTTAAGCGGCTCGATGAGCTTGAAGTTGAGCTTTTCGGGAAGTCCACCTACGTTGTGATGCGCTTTTACGGCTTTTGCCGTTTTTGTTCCGCTTTCGACAATATCCGGATAGATTGTGCCTTGAGCCAAATACTCGATTCCGTTAAGCTTCTCTGCTTCTTCGGAAAATACTTCAATGAACTCTCCGCCGATGATCTTACGCTTTGCTTCCGGATCTTCAACTCCCGCGAGCTTGTCGAGAAAGCGGTCTACGGCGTCGACATAGATTAGATTTGCGCCGAGATTGTCGCGGAATACGCGAACGACCTCTTCGGGTTCGCCAGCTCTGAGAAGACCGTGATTAACGTGAACGCAAACGAGCTGATCTCCTATCGCGCGAATCAGGAGCGCGGCAACGACAGACGAATCGACTCCGCCGGAGAGGGCAAGGAGCACCTTTTTATCCTTGATCTCGTTGCGAATGGCTTCGATCTGATCGGCAATGAAGTTGTCCATATTCCAGTTCTTTGCGCAACTGCACTTGTTGAGCACGAAATCCGCAAGCGCTTCATCGGAAAGCTCGCCGCTTATCGAATTTTCCGCTTTCGGATGATTGAGCGCGAGTACGGGAACGCCGAGGGCGTATATTTCGGGAAGAACGTCGATCTCTTTTCCGTCAACAACGTTATTTTCTCCGCCGTTGAGGATAATTCCCTTGAGTTTTTTTCCGTCGAACTCGCCGGCGGCGGTATCGAAATTGTAAATCTCGCTGTAAACGCCGAGTGCGCGAATACGACGCGCAAGAGCGGCATTTTCGGTACTTCCGAGGTCAAGCACGGCAATAAGATCTTGAATCATATTATTTGACACCTTTCATGCAGTTTTGTCGAATGAAATTTTCGTTCGATCGGTTGCTTTTGCAAATAGGCGCGCAAGCGAATCGAGGGCGGAAAAAGCTACGACGCTTTACTGTGATTTTTTCTTCACAATTATAGCATATTTTAACTTAGCCGTCAACGGTATTTTTGAGCTTTTTCGCGATGGTTCTACGGTTTGTGCGGTGGCGGAAGGCGTCATTTTTTCGAATCTTCATTTGCGAAATTTCTCAATGCGTTTCCGGAGATTGAGAGTGCGAGCGACGATGAGAACATTCCCCAAAATCCCAACAGACGAAACATAGCGTATGAGACGGAGAGGGAAATTACGGGCGGAATACCTGCGGTCTTGCCGATCAGCCGAGGCTCGACAAGTCCGCGAATGAAAGCGATAAAGCAATAAAGCGCAAGCAGTGATATACCGACAAAGCTGTTTCCGAATAAGAGCGCCGTGCACGCCCACGGCAGAAGCACCGTTCCGACGCCGATTATCGGCAGAATATCGGCGAATGATATTATCAAAGCGAGCGTTGAGGCTGGGAATATACCGATCAGGCGGAAGCCGAGCGATAATATCGCGAAGTTTATCAGCATCAGCAGTAAATATGCTTTGATGTAGATCTTTACCGTAGAGCCGACGGAAGCTTTCAAACGTCTCAGCGGAGCTTTTACCGCTTTCGGCAGTAGGTTGACAAGCCTCTTCAGTGAATCTCGGTCGCTGCAAAAATAGTATAATGCCGCCACGAATGTGAATACCGAGAACGTAAGGCTCGGAATACGCGTGAGCATTGCTTCGGCAAGCTTTGCCGAATATTCCGCCGCTACGCCAGCGGTGCTTTCAAGCGCGGAATACATCAAGCCGTCGAGATCTACGCCCGATTTGCGAACGATCTTATCTATCTGCGATGGCAAGCGAAAGCTCCGGTTTTCCGCGATCTGCGCGAGATTTGAGGCAATATCCGCAATATCGCTCCGCAGATTTCCGAGAGCTTCAGTGCCGAATCGTCCGAGCATAAGCACCGTAACTGCTATAAGCGCGAGCGACGTGACCTTTTGCGGCACTTTGGCATATTTGTACATAAAATCCGCCGCGGGTCTGATTGCTTCTGCGGTCAGATATGCGATAAGCAACGGAATGAGAGCGGGAAATATTCGCCTTGTGAAAATATAAGCTCCCGTGGCGATCGCCGCGATAATTATCGAAGCATATGCGTAGGTTTGCAGGCGGTTCTTGTTCATGATGCGTTTTCCTTGGATACTTGGATATATTGTAGCAATTTATAATTTATTATGCGGCAATCGCCGCCGATCGATTCCGCAAAAACACGCGAAAATAAATTAACAAAATAACATTTGAATATACATAATAAGTATGATATAATATTGTGAATAACTATTATACCGAAAGGAATATGTAATGCTTCAATTGAAAAAGCTCATCGCCGTGGCGCTCGCTTTGCTTTTGGCGATGCTTACCGCTTGTTCGGCGAAGAATTACGGTGAATCTTACGACATGGAAAACCAGAGAGTAATTAACGGAGAAATCGTAATAAAGGATATGGGAACGATAAAGATCGAGTTGTATCCCGACATTGCACCGATAACCGTGCAGAATTTCGTAGATCTTGCGAAAAGCGGTTTTTATGAGGGAATAATCTTTCACCGTGTGATCGCCGGATTTATGATCCAGGGCGGAGATCCCGACGGAAACGGAACCGGCGGCTCCGGCAAATATATAAAGGGAGAATTCCGCGAAAACGGAGTAGATAATCCTCTCTCGCATATGCGCGGTGTGCTCTCCATGGCGCGCAGAAGCTATCCGTATGATTCTGCGTCTTCGCAGTTCTTTATTATGCACGCCGACGGAACATATCTTGACGGCAGCTATGCGGCATTCGGCCGCGTTACCGACGGAATGGATGTTGTTGACGCGATCGCCGCGACTCCGACAGACGGAAACGATAAGCCGCTTACGGATATTGTTATCGAACGTATTGAGATATTCGAATAATTATGCAAACCGGAAAGATCAGTTTAGGTATTGACATCGGCTCGACTACCGCTAAGCTTGTGATCATGCGCGGAGACGAGGTGCTCTGGAGAAAATACGAACGCCATTATTCGCTCGTTCGCTCCAAGATACTCGAAATGCTTAACGAGTGTCGCGAGCTGATATCGGGCGAGTCTTTCAGCGTTGCTATCTCCGGCTCTGCCGGACTCGGCCTTGCGGAAGCGGCGAATATTCCGTTCGTGCAGGAGGTATATTCGACGTATTCCCTCATCAAGAAGTACGCACCCGATACCGACGTGGTCATAGAGCTCGGCGGCGAGGACGCGAAGATAATATTCTTGAGCGGCGGAATTGACGAGAGAATGAACGGCACGTGTGCCGGCGGTACGGGAGCTTTTATAGATCAGATGGCGACGCTGCTCGGCGTGACGCCCGACGAGCTTGACGAGCTGAGCCTCCAGCACAAAAAGGTCTATCCGATCGCGTCGCGATGCGGCGTTTTCGCAAAGACCGATATCCAGCCCCTCATAAATCAGGGAGTTACCAAAGCGGACGTCGCCGCAAGCATTTTCCACGCCGTAGTGAATCAGACTATAGCCGGACTTGCTCAGGGACGGAAAATAATGGGAAACGTAATGTTTCTCGGCGGACCGCTGTACTATAATCGCGGCCTTCGCCACAGCTTCGTTGAGACGCTCGGACTTTCACCCGACGCCGCGCGTTTTCCCGATTATTCGCTGTATGCGGTAGCGCTCGGTGCGGCGCTTTATGCCCAAGACGCTGTATCATCGGACGGTATATTTACATATTCGGAGCTTTGCGACGCGATAACAAGCTCGACAAAGGCAGTCTCGTCAACTATGGCGATGCCGCCACTTTTCAAAAACGCTGAGGAATACGAGGTATTCAGCGAGCGTCATGCACGCGCTACTGTCGATCTCTGCGATATAAATACTTACGACGGCGGCGTATACCTCGGAATAGACTGCGGTTCCACCACGACAAAGCTTGCGCTCATCGGAGATGACGGCAGTATACTTTGGTCTTACTACAGCTCAAATCGCGGCAATCCCGTTGAGGTAGTCAAGGAGAGACTTGACGAGATATATTCTCTGATCGGAGATCGCCTGACGATAAAGGCGGCGGCGGTCACCGGATACGGTGAGGAGCTTATTAAAAACGCGTTCCATCTTGATTTCGGTATTGTTGAAACTATGGCTCATTTCAGAGCCGCGGAGCATTTTGAACCGAAGGTGGATTTTATCCTCGATATCGGCGGTCAGGACATAAAATGCATTAGAATTAAAAATCGCGCCGTGGACAGCATCATGCTGAACGAAGCTTGCTCGTCCGGTTGCGGATCTTTTATAGAAACATTTGCGAAATCCATGGGATACGATACACCGGCTTTCGCCAAGCTCGGAGTGTCGGCGGACGCGCCGGTAGATCTCGGCTCGCGCTGTACGGTATTCATGAATTCGTCGATAAAGCAGGCGCAGAAGGACGGTATTTCGATAGAAAATATATCTGCCGGAATATCCGCGAGCGTTGTGAAAAACGCGCTCTACAAGGTCATCAGAGCTAATTCGCCAGACGAACTCGGAAAGAATATCGTAGTGCAGGGCGGTACGTTCTATAACGACGCGGTATTGCGCGCCTTTGAGCTTGAGATCGGCAGAGAGGTCACCAGACCCACTATCGCCGGACTCATGGGCGCATACGGCGCCGCTCTCTACGCGCGCGATCGCGGAATAGAGAGATCGACCGTATTAACGCGCGAGGAGCTTGCTTCGTTTACGCACAAAACGAGATCTGCGGTATGCTCCGGTTGCGGAAATCACTGCAATCTTACGGTCAATACGTTCTCGGACGGAGCAAAATATATTTCCGGAAATCGCTGTGAGAAGATGACCGGCGGTGCTGACAAGACTGCCGATATATTCAATATGCACGAATACAAGCGTCGTTTGCTTGAGAAGATGAGCGATTCCGGAATCGGTGAAATCACTGTCGGTATGCCGCTCGCGCTCGGTATGCTTGAGCTTTTGCCGCTTTGGTATACGATCTTTACAGAGCTCGGCTTCCGCGTTGTCACCTCTGGCGAATCAAGCAAGGAGATGTATCTCAGAGGACAGGCGAGTATTCCGTCCGATACGGCGTGCTATCCGGCAAAGCTTATGCACGGACATATCGAAACGCTGATATCGCGCGGAGTGGACGCGATCTTTTCTCCGAGCCTTACGTATAATTTCAAAGAGGACGGCAGCTATAATCACTACAATTGTCCGGTCGTCGCTTACTATCCGGAGCTTTTGCGCCATAATATCGACGAGCTTCGCGATGTAAAATTCCTGTATCCGTATCTTGATGTGAACAACGAAAACGCGCTTGCCAAGGGACTGCACAGAGAGCTGTCGCAATGCTTCGGTGATATTTCGCTTGCCCGAGTAAAAGCGGCGGTGAAGGCAGGACTTCGCGCATACGAGGATTATAAGGCGGATATCGCCGCAAAAACGCGGGAGGCGCTCGCGGCTTCAAGAGAAAAGGGCAGAAATACTCTCGTGTTTGCCGGTCGCCCGTATCACATCGATCGCGAGATCGGTCACGGAATAGATCAGCTTGCCGTTAAGCTCGGATTTACCGTACTTACGGAGGACGGAGTTGCGGCCATGTCTCACGTCCCGCCGGTTGATGTTCTCAATCAGTGGACGTATCATTCAAGACTTTACGCGGCGGCTCAATTCGCGGCGGAAAACAGCGACGTCGAGCTGGTCCAGCTCGTTTCATTCGGTTGCGGAATCGACGCGATAACGACGGACGAGGTGCGCTCTATTCTCGAAAGAAACGGCAAGATATATACGCAGATCAAGATCGACGAGATAGCAAATCTCAGCGCGGTAAACATAAGACTGCGGAGCTTGCTCGGCGCTCTCGAAATGCGTGCCGGCGATAATTGATCTTTGCGTCGGTGTGCGAAAAAAGAGAAATCCGAGCGAAAGGAATCGAAATCATGGAAGCTTCAAACAGAATAGAATTTACAAAGGAAATGAGAGAGAGCTATACGATCCTCATTCCCACAATGCTCCCGCGTCACTTCAAAATGATCGCAGGTCTGATGAACGTTTACGGATATAAGGTCGAGCTGCTTGAAAACGTCGGCAGAGAGGTCATTGACTGCGGACTGAAGTATGTGCATAACGATACATGCTATCCCGCGCTTTTGGTCATCGGTCAGTTTATAGACGCGCTTAATTCCGGCAAATACGATGTGAATAAAACAGCGCTGTTATTTACTCAGACCGGCGGAGGCTGCCGCGCTTCAAATTATATAGCGCTTCTCAGAAAAGCGCTCGTTAAGGCGGGCTATCCGCAGATTCCCGTAATTTCGCTGAATTTCAACGGACTTGAGAAAAATTCGGGCTTTAAGCTCACGCTCCCGATGATGTTCCGAATGATGTACGCGATACTTTACGGCGATATACTTATGCTGCTTATAAATCAGTGCAAGCCGCGCGAGATACATAAGGGAGATACCGAAGCTCTTGCGGACAAGTGGACGCGCGAGCTGACAGATCAGCTTTCCGCGAAGAAGCTCATAAGGTATAAGACGGTCAAGGAGACCTACAGAAAGATCGTCAGAAGCTTTGCTTCGCTTGAGATGGATAATAAGGAGCGTGTGAAGGTCGGCATCGTCGGCGAGATATACGTAAAATTCTCTCCGCTTGCCAACCGCAATCTTGAGGAGCATCTGATAGAGGAGGGTGCCGAGCCGCGTATGGCGGGACTTCTTGATTTTGCCATGTATTTTGCATACGGCGGAATTACGAACGCGAAGCTTTACGGCAAAAACAAGCTTGCGGCTCCTGCTTTTCGTATGTTTTACAACATCATGCGCTCAAAGCAAAGAGATATGATGAACGCGATACGCGACGAGAGCGATTTCCATTACCAAGGCGATTTCGATCACGTTGTTAAGCTTGCGGAGGAATATGTAAATCTCGGCGTAAGAATGGGCGAGGGCTGGCTGCTCGTCGCGGAGATGCTTGAGCTGATCGAGACGGGAGCGGGTAATATCGTTTGCGCTCAGCCGTTTGGCTGTTTGCCTAATCATATAGTAGGCAAGGGAGTTATGAAAATTATAAAAGAAAAAAATCCTGACGCTAATATTATCGCGGTGGATTACGACGCAAGCGCCTCCGAGATAAATCAGCGTAACAGGATCAAGCTTATGCTTGCCAACGCAAAGAATAATGCGCGGCAGGAATGTCAGGTGTGATCATTTTATAAATATTCGCGGTACGCGATGCGACACCGCGGTCGTGATCTCGTAATTGATCGTATTTGCGATCACAGCGAGCTTTTCGAGCGCCGCGCCGTTATCGCCCCCGAACAAAGTAACGAAATCTCCTCTCTTTACGGCGGGATCGTCGAGACGGAATATGCACTGATCCATGCATATTCTTCCGATGATCTCGCCGATCTTTTTATCCGTGTACACGTTGCAGCCGGAGTAGGCGCGCAAAAAGCCGTCTGCATATCCGATTGCGAGCGTGGCTGTCTGTGTGTCGTGCGTTGCCGTGTACGTTGCGCCGTAGCTTACGGATTCGCCCTCCTTGAGCGTATGTATTTGACTGATCGCCGCCTCAAGTTTCATGACCGGACGGAGCGGTGGAACGACCGTGTTATCCGGCGCCAGACCGTAAAGTATGATTCCGGCGCGCACTGCGTCGAAGTATCCCTCGGGCAGATGCATAATGCCCGCGCTGTTGCATATATGACGGAGCTTAGGGCAAATTCCGCGATCGCGCAAAATATCGACAGCGCGCGTGAAGCGCGCAAGCTGAAGCCGCGCCATACTGTCGTTTTTTTCTTTATCCGTATCTGCCGTGGCAAAATGCGAGAAGATTCCTTCGGCGGATATGTGTTCAAGTCTTGATACGGCTTCAAGTTCATTATAGCTTTCCGCGTCTTCGGTGAAAAATCCTATGCGATTCATGCCTGTGTTGAGCTTGATGTGCGCACGTGCCTTGCTTTCGGGCGAAAGCTGTCCTTCGCCGATAGCGTGCACGATCTCGCTTTCGAGAGACTGAGCGTAATCAAGCGTGTGAACGGTGAGGATAACGTTTGCTTTTATCAGATCGACAACATTTGCTTCGGGAGTGTATCCGAGTATCAGAATATCGGCTCCGCTTTCGACGATTTCGCGAAGCTCAAGCGCTTCTTCGGCGGATGATACGGCAAAAAAATCGCATCCCGCTTCGGCGAGCGTGCGAGAACATTCGGATACCCCGTGACCGTATGCGTTCGCTTTTACTACGGAAATTATGCGGCAATTCGGACTGCTTTTTCGTACCTTTTCTTTTATATAGCTGTAATTGTATGTAAGATTATTTAGATTTATAACGGCGCGGTTCTTCGGAGCTATCATAGCCGAGCGCCTCCTTGTTTTTGAATTTTCGTTATGTTGAGCTCAGTTTTCTATCGACAGGACCTCGGCGGAAAGGCGAATATCTCCCGAACTGATCTCGAACTTCCTCGGCAGTCCGTCTCGCGTGTATATCACGGTGATCTCGCAATCTCCGCAATCAAAGGTTGCCGATGTGAGTCTGTCGCCGTCTGAGTCTATTACCGAGACGTCTTTCAGCTCGTCGGTCGACAGCTCAAACGCGCGCAACCAAAGACCTATACAGCTTAGCTGGACGGCGGAAAGAGGAATATGTAGATCGCCGACTTCTATATAGCTTTGCTCTCCGGCGCTTATTACCGTTCCCGAAAAGCTTGTCGGTTCGATCACGGTTATTGTTTTGTCGATGGGATCGAGCTTAAAAACAGCATTTGAGGGGGCGTCTGTTTTTACGGTCACACTGCGGATATCGCTTTGGTAGTCAAGCAATCGCTGTCCGTTCGAGCAAGAGCAGAGAAACAGCGAAACGATCGTGAAAACGATTAAGAGCTTCTTCAAAATATTCTCCCGCGATTGATTTTTTATATCGGTTCTGTTATTATATATGTATCACGTGAAGAAATATGAAGCTATGCCTTGCTTCATTTTAGCACAATGCGTTCGATTTTTCAATAGATCCTACTGCTTTATTGCGCGAAGGAGATAAAAATGTGCGACAGACTTTTTCCGGAATATATTCAGACGTCGGCTCTGCCGCGTGATAAATGTATTATCATTCGCGAGGATAAGCTTCCGCGTTTTGATTGGCGCTATGCCGTAATGCTTACGCTTCCGTATTATGTCGGAGGCGGCGACGGTACACTAGCCGAATTTGCTTCACACGAGGATTATCACGCGGTGCTTGCCCGCCTTGAAATTGAAGTAAGAAACAGACTGTCCGAGCTTGGTATTGATGCAAACGTTAAGCTGATGACGGATAATTCTCCGCTTGACGAGGTAAGCTGTGCAGCGCTTGCCGGTCTCGGCATGATCGGCGAACACCGTATGCTCATTACGCCGAGGTATTCCTCTTACGTTTTTATCGGCGAGATCTTTACCGATATGACCGCTGATGTTCTTGAGCGGCTCGGTGTAACTGTTCCGTGTAGCTTTGAGCTTAAGCGATGCGAAGGGTGCGGTAGATGCACGGCAGCTTGCCCTGCAAAAAAAGCAGGCGAGGCTTGCCTTTCGGAGCTTACGCAAAAGAAGCGCGAATTGAGTGATGGCGAGGCTCGGCTGATCGCGAAATGCGGCTCGGCGTGGGGATGCGATATATGTGCGGAGGCGTGTCCGCATACCGCTGAAGCTCGCATGGCCGGCACGCTCGAAACGCAATATCCGCCGTTTTTAAGCGATCACATCTTGGGCATGACGTCGGAGATTTTAGAGAATATGTCCGATGAAGAATATGCCGAATTTGCGTTTTCTTGGCGACCTCGGCGAGTCATAGCGCGCAATCTTAAGCTGATAGAAGATGCGAAAAATGCACCCGGAAATTTTAATGATTGACTTGAAAATTGTATATTATTATGATACAATGAAGAAAATAGGCGGCTTGAGTTCAGCCGTCTGAAAACGAAAGGATTTTCATTATGAAGGACAACAAGATCGTTTTGTTTGACGGAACAAACACAGATATGTGGAGAGATATCGACGGCGCTCCGTGCGACTGGGAAGTTCGCGGAAACTGCATGATCGTTAACCACAAGAATATCGTATCTACGGTCGAATTCGGCGACGCGCAGATACACGTTGAATTCAGATGCCCCGATATGCCCGAATTTACCGGTCAGAGCAAGGGAAACAGCGGTGTTTACGTACACGGCTGTTACGAGATACAGGTCCTCGATTCTTACGGCATAGAAGATTATCAGTGGGATGATTGCGGAAGCATTTACAAGCACCATAAATCTCTCTTTAACGCAACGCTTCCCGCGCTCGAATGGCAGACATACGATATAATCGTTCGCGCTCCGAGATACAACGACGCAGGTGAGATCACAGAATGCGCGCGCCTTACGCTCATACACAACGGCGTCTGCATTCATAATAACATCGTTCTCGAAAGCAATACCGACGGCGGAGTATACGATCACGTAGTTCCGCGCGGTCCTCTGATGCTTCAGGATCACGGCGATAAGGTTGCATACCGCAATATTTGGGTACGTCCTCTCGACTGATCGTAAATTAAAACTATATTATAAATAGAAAAATCGCTCGGGCAGAAATGTTCGGGCGGTTTTTTATATAGCTCGGACGAGTGAAAAGAAAAATCCGCACAAAATGTGTGCGGATGAAGGCGTATTACGACCGATCGGTTAAACGGCGGGCGATCTTTATTATGTTATGCTGTGCTTCTTTGCGTAATTCAATACGATATTTCTGAAATGCTCGCTTTTGAAGCTTCTGTTTATATCGGTTATGTCGACGTAAAAACCGTCGTTCAGAGTTTGAATTATCGCTTCGGCAACGTAAGCCTGAAACGCATATTCGTCGGAAAAAGCCGCTTCTATATCCGTATTCATCGTGCTGTTTATGCCGTTTATCGCCGCGCGATACATAATATTGTCTTTGCCTAATAGCTCTCCCATTCGCTTAAGCGACGCGATGCCTTCAAAAATATCGGATATCTTGACGCTTCCCTTGAAGGTGTCGCGTATCTCGCCTGCGCGGATTATTCCGTCGATCGTTGTTTCGAGAATGTCGGCGAGATCCGGCAAAATAGCAATGTCGGGAATGGCTTCTCCGCGCTCCCATTTTGAAACAGCCTGAAACGATACCGCCAGTCTTTCTCCAAGCTCGCTTTGCGTGATGCCCTTAGCTGCACGAAGTTCCGCGATATGCTTTCCTATCTTTTGATTGTCAATATTCATAAAAATTTCTCCTTTTGTCGTTTTATCTGAAGTGCGCATTTCATTTGATAATATTATACATTGCGTGACACGGATTTTCAATAAACCGAGGGTTTAGTTTTCGTGCGAAAGCTTTTGCGAATTTGTAAAATTAATAAAACGCAAATATTTCGCAAAAGTATGATAAACAAAGCTTTGTTAAAATATGCCCGTAATACGACAGGAAAGGTTAAGGTATATACTATGATCAAATTTTTCAAGAACGCGTTTTGGGACATGAAGGAGTCCGCAAAGGCGCAGCACGAAGTGGATAAGGCGCAATTTGAGGCGGTGAAAGCCGAAAGCAAAGCCAATTTTGCAGAGGCAAAGGCAATGGGCGATCCTAACCGTCGCAAAGCGCAGATGCAAGCTGAGCGTGACGCACAGATCGCGGAAGCCAAGGCAAGAACCGAAGCGGCAAACGCCCGCCGAGAAAACGCCAAAAAGTAAAAATGTCAAATGCGAGGTGCCGCTTGGTATCTCGCATTATTTATGCCTCGACTTTAACAAAACGCAAACATTTCGCAAAAGTTTCAAAAACATCACTGACTTATAATATAACGCAATGAGTAAACCAAGAGGAGAAGTTGTATGAACGCAATCGAAATACGAAACCTTTCCAAAAGTTTCCGTGGAATGTACGCTGTGGATCATTTGAATATGACCGTAC
>CAYXNQ010000032.1:0-2403 GCA_964466545.1 uncultured Lachnospiraceae bacterium
TAACGTTTTTGAAAAGAAAGGATCGACAACGTATTTATTATGGAAATTAACGATAAGGATATCAGCCTTCTATATCCCGACGGCGAAAGCGCAAGACATATGCTCGCGGGAGAGGGCGGACTTTCGCCCGATACGTCGGAGCAGCTTGAGCTTTATTATCTGATCGATCTTAAGAGCTGCGACGTCGGAGCGTTCTTTACATCCGATCCCGAAGTTATATCATATCGGCAGCAGATGTTCGGCGATATGCTCGATAATCCGGAGCTTTCCGAGGTCCTTCTCAGAATGACGCCGATCCTTAACGATATTACCGAGCTTCGACGCATGGGTGCGGACAGCGCGGCGGCAAACGACTCATATCTTTACAGCATAACCGAGATCGAGCTTTATACGTCTTTGATATCGCTTATGCGCGACGGACTTTTGCCTTTGCGTGACAGACTGCACAGCAAGGCGTTTCAGAGTCTCGCCGAGCGCATAGCAATTCTCGCGGAAAGTGATTATTACAAAGAGCTGAACGAAGCGCTCAAGGCGCTGACCTCAAGAGTGCGCGATATAAAAAGTATTACTGTTGGAGTAAATCTCGATAAACAGCTTCGCCCGGATACCGCCGGCGTGCTTTCGATAAATAACGATTACTTCAAGAGCGGCGAGCTTATTGATAGAATAGTGCGTCTCGATTTTAAGAAGGACGATATGACCTGCATCGCGCCGCTCACACCGTTTCGCAAGAATCAGACCGAAAACGAGCAGACGGCGATGTCGCTGGCATTTACTTCCGCGATCAATTCGGTGTTCAGATCGTCGATCAGATCGTGGAAAAAGCTTGTCGGAATGTATGTGCTCGAAAATACGGATTTTCTTCTTCGCCTGCTTCCCGAGATCGAGTTTGTCACAAAGGCTACAGAGCTTCTCAGAGCGCTTGAAGAGCGCGGATTAAAGCTTGTCGTTCCGGAGCTTGCGCCTGCCGGCGAGAGAAGATTCTCCGCGGTCGGACTGAATAATCCCGTTGTAGCGCTTAAGATAAACGCGCCTCTCGTTACAAATGATATTACCTTTGATAAAGACGGCATGATATATGTTATCACCGGACCCAATCGCGGAGGAAAATCAGTCCTCACGTGTGCTGTCGGACTTGCGGTGGCCATGGCTCAGCTTGGACTCCCCGTATGCGCGGATTCTCTTGTAATGTCTCCGTGCGACAGCATATTTACACATTTTCCGACCGGAAGCGAGGATACGATAGACAAGGGTAGGCTTGGAGAGGAATGTGCGCGCCTTAATCAGATCTTCGAGCGCGTTACGGAAAACAGCATCGTGCTTCTTGACGAATCTCTTTCGTCTACGGGATCATACGAGGCGTCGTATATAGCGAGCGAGGTGCTTTCCGGATTCAGCATGGTCGGTTGCCGTGCGATATTTTCCACTCACCTTCACGACCTTGCGTCAGCGGTGGATTCGATAAACGAAAGCTGCGTCCCAAGCGGCGGAGTCAAGATTGATAATCTCGTGGCGGCGATGGAAGCCGGAGAAAGAAGCTTTAAGATAAGACGCGCGCGTCCGGACGGACGTAGCTACGCGAGGGATATTGCCGAAAAATACGGTCTGTCCTTTGAAAAGATAATGCAAAAAAGAAATAAATAATTTTGTGAGGAGCGGCGATAATTATGAAAAAATTACTTGAACTGCTTGAAAACGACAGTCGGCTTACACCTGATCAGCTTTCTCTGATGCTCGGAAAAGAGACCGGAGATATTAAAAATATGATAGAGGAGCTTGAAAATAAGGGAGTGATCCTCGGATATAAAACGATAATCGACTGGGATAAGACCGACAGAGAGTACGTTTCCGCGCTGATAGAGCTTAAGATCACACCTCAGCACGAGCGCGGCTTTGACCGTATTGCGCAAATGATATACAATTACCCCGAAGTTGAAAGCTTGTTTCTCGTTTCCGGAGCGTTTGATCTCATGGTCATACTTGAAGGAAAGACCATGAAGGAGGTCGCGTATTTCGTAGCGCAGAAGCTTGCGCCGCTTGAGGATGTTGTATCTACTTCAACTCACTTTGTCTTGCGCAAATACAAGGACAAGGGCGTCGTATACGGCGAAACGCCTAAGGACGAAAGAGGTAATATAAATTGAGTTTCGATTATAATAAGCTGATATCCGATAAAGCGGCGGCGCTCAAGCCGTCGGGAATACGAAAATTTTTCGATATTCTCGAAACGATGAGCGGAGACGTTGTGTCGCTTACGGTCGGTCAGCCGGATTTTGTAACGCCGTGGCATATCAGAGTTGCGGGCATCGACAGCCTGAAGGATGGTAAGACCTACTACACCTCAAACAGCGGCACGCCTGAGCTGCGCGAGGAGATCGCGCGTTATCTGAAAAGAAGATTTTC
>CAYXNQ010000032.1:2503-10636 GCA_964466545.1 uncultured Lachnospiraceae bacterium
GCGGCACGCCTGAGCTGCGCGAGGAGATCGCGCGTTATCTGAAAAGAAGATTTTCGCTCGATTACGACGGCAAGACCGAGGTGCTCGTTACAGTCGGCGGAAGCGAGGCAATTGATCTCGCGATACGCGCGATAGTGGAGGACGGAGACGAGGTCATCATTCCTGATCCGTCTTACGTGTGCTACGCGCCGATGACTACGCTTGCCGGAGGTGTTCCGGTGATGATAAAAACAAAAGAAGAAAATAATTTTAAGATTACGCCCGATGAGCTGAGAGCCGCGATCACGCCGAGAACGAAGCTGCTCATAATGCCGTATCCGAATAATCCGACGGGCGCGATCATGACGCGCGAAGATCTGCTCGGACTTGCCGATGTCTTGCGCGATACGAATGTTGCCGTTCTCTCGGACGAGATATACGGCGAGCTTACATACGGAAGACAGCATTGCTCATTCGCGGCGATAGAGGGGATGAAGGAGCGGACGATACTCGTTTCCGGATTTTCCAAGGCATATGCCATGACGGGCTGGCGACTTGGCTATCTTGCTTGTCCGCCGCCGATATTGAAGCATATTCTTAAGATACATCAGTACGCTATAATGTGCGCACCTACGACGGCGCAGCTTGCGGCGATCGAAGCTATGCGCAACGGAGACGCGGATGTTGATATGATGCGCGCCGAATACGATCGCAGGCGAGCGTATATCCTCGGCGGACTGCGCGCGATGGGGATAGATTGCTTTGAGCCGGAAGGCGCGTTCTACGTTTTCCCGAATATATCCAAGTTTGGAATGACGAGCGACGAATTTTGCAATCGGCTTTTGCAGGAAGAAAAATTGGCGATCGTGCCCGGAAGCGCGTTTGGTGAAAGCGGAGAGGGCTTTGCAAGGCTTTCGTATGCGTATTCTCTGCAGCATATAGGAAAAGCGCTCGGACGTATCGAGCGTTTTATCGGCAGACTTTGATTTTGTTTTTGAGGATTTTATGCTATGAAAAAGTTTATGAATGAGGATTTTCTCCTTTCAACAGATGTATCGCGAAATCTTTATCACGGTTGCGCGGCTAAGCTTCCGATCATTGATTATCATTGCCATGTAGATCCGCGTGAGATTGCGGA
Source organism: uncultured Lachnospiraceae bacterium (assembly GCA_964466545.1). GTDB lineage: Bacteria > Bacillota > Clostridia > Oscillospirales > CAG-272 > CAYXNQ01. Next base: position 3,621 of record CAYXNQ010000032.1, read on the forward strand.
GAATAAACGCTATGAGAATATTACGGAGCTTTGGCTGACGGCAGATCATTACAAATGGCGCGCGGTCCGCTCTGCAGGATTTCCGGAAAGCGTGGTAACGGGCGAAGCCTCGGATTACGAAAAATTTAAGGCTTATTGCGCGGCTATGCCGGCTCTTATTGGAAATCCCCTTTATCATTGGTCGCATCTGGAGCTTAGACGCTATTTCGATTGCGATTTGCTGTTAAAGCCGGAAAATTGCGACGAGATATGGGCGCTTACCGCGGAAAAATTAAAGTCTCCGGAGTTTTATACGCGCTCGCTGATAAAGCGCTCAAATGTAAAATTGCTATGCACGACTGACGATCCCGCGGACACGCTTGAATATCATAGAATCATTGCCGAGGATAAAACCTCGCCCGCGAAGGTCCTGCCGGCGTTCAGACCTGACAAATGCTTTAACGTGAATAAAAAGGGACTCGGCGAATACTACGAAAAGCTCGGTGCGGCGGCGGGGGTGAATATAACCGATCTCGCTTCGCTGAAGGAAGCTCTCACTCGTAGAATGGATTATTTTGCTTCGCTCGGCTGTCGCACAGCTGATCACGGCCTCGATGAATATCCCATGTACGTTGTGCCGAACGAATACGAAGCCGATAAGATCATGAAACTGGCGATCGAAAGTGACGGAAGCAAGATCACACCCGAACAGCTTTCGCTTTTTAAGACGGAGATGATCACGTTCCTTGCGGGAGAGTATGCCCGCCGTGGCTGGGTAATGCAGCTTCACTGCGGTGTATACAGAAACGCGAATACGGCGATATTCAGAAAATACGGTCCCGATATGGGCTTTGATACGATAGGACATCTTGAGGTGTCTGATTTGATAAAGCTGCTTGACACCGCAGAAAGACGGGGAGGACTTCCGAGATGTATCGTTTATGCGATAAATCCTACGGATAATGCGGCGATAGCTTCAATGATCGGCAGCTTCCAGACCGCAGGCGACGGTATGCCCAAGGTAATGCAGGGAAGCGCTTGGTGGTTCAGCGATACTATCGACGGTATGCGCGCGCAGATGAAGCAACTCGCAAATCTGTCTGCGTTCGGCAAATTCCTCGGTATGCTTACCGACTCGAGAAGCTTCACCTCGTATACCCGTCACGAGTATTTCCGCCGTATCCTTTGCGACGTTATCGGCGAATGGGTGAACGAGGGACTGTTCCCGTGCGATATCGACGAGCTTGCACAGCTTGTTATGGATATTTGCTATAATAATGCGAAAAATTTCTTCCGTTTTGAGCTTTGATCCGATATAAAAATGTGCTCGCGCTCTGCGGGCAAGGTAAATATTAAATTTACGAAAGGCAGAATGAGCTATGTTGCCTCAGATAAAAATAATCGCTTCGAGAATTAAGGAACTCCGTACTATCCTTGAGATATCGGAGGCGGATATTGCCGAAAAGCTCGGTATTCCGCTTGAACAGTATTTGATGTATGAAAGCGGCGCGGAGGAGATACCGATAAGCGCTTTGTACAATACGGCGGAGATATTGGGCGTGGACGCGACGGTGCTTTTGTCCGGAGACGCTCCGCGTATGCTTGATTATACCGTAGTGCGTCGCGGTCAGGGCATGACGGTGGAGCGATACGAGGGATACCGTTTCTCATCTCTCGCGTACAATTATATAGGCAGAGTAATGGAACCTATGATCGTTTCGCTTTTGCCCGGAGACAAAAAGCCGGAGCTTGTGTCGCACGAGGGACAGGAATTTAATATCGTCCTCTCAGGCAAGGTTGCGGTTACGATAGGCGCGCGCGTGCATATTCTCGAAAAAGGCGATTCGATATATTTTAATCCTTCGATACCGCACGGTCAAAGCGCGGTAGACGAGCCGGCGGATTTTCTTACCGTGATCACGCTGTAAGGCGAGGTCGAGGCTCGATTTTATATAGCTATACAGCGTTAGGAATGGTAAAAGATGAATCTTCTTGCGAAATTTTTGCCGCGGACCGAATTTTCGGATTATGCGGATTTTAAGAATAATTACAAGCTAAACATACCGAACGGTTTTAACTTTGCCTATGACGTTATTGACGAATATGCGCGTCTTGAGCCGGATAAGCCGGCGCTCGTACACGTCGATGAGAATATGAAGGTCACGCGCTATACCTTCGGCGATATCAGCAGAATGAGTACGCAGAGCGCGAATATGTTCGCGTCATACGGGATAAAAAAAGGCGATTACGTCATGATGATGCTTCGCGAGCGACCGGAGGCGTGGATCACTATAGTTGCGCTTGCAAAGCTCGGAGCTATCGTTATCCCGGCGACATTTCAGCTTACGACGAAGGATATCGTATACAGGATAAATTCAACAAATGCGAAGCTTCTTTGCATAGCCGAGGATGATGAGATAATTAAATATGTGCGCGACGCGAGAGGGCAGTGTCCGTCGCTTGTCGGAGTCGCGCTTGTCGGGGACGGAGTTTCGGAGAGATATAACGGAGAGTTTATCGATTACCGCAAAGAAGCTCTTGCGGCAAGCGAAAGCATTTCGCGTGTTGAGAATAGAAACGACGAAACGATGCTTACATATTTTTCATCGGGTACTACCGGTATGCCGAAAATGGTCGCGCACGCGTATACGTATCCGCTCGGACATATCGTCACGGCGAAATATTGGCAACACGTAGAGGACGGCGGTCTCCATCTCACGATGTCGGATTCTGGATGGGCTAAATTTGCGTGGGGCAAAATATTCGGTCAGTGGATCGCGGGAGCGGTGATATTGGCGCTTGATACGCCGCGATTCGACGCGAAATTTCTGCTGAATGTTATCAACACGCTTCGTCCGGTCACGTTCTGCGCTCCGCCGACGATCTATCGCTTCCTGATAAAAGAAGATCTCAGCGTATGCGATTTTTCGTGTCTGCATCATTGCTGCACTGCGGGCGAGCCGCTGAATCCGGAGGTGTTCTATCGCTTTAAGGAGGCTACCGGACAGGAGATATACGAGGGCTTCGGTCAAACGGAGACGAGCGTTATCATGGCGAATTTCGGCTGGGATAAGATCAAGCTCGGATCTACCGGACTTGCGTCTCCGCTTTATGATATTGATATCGTTGACGCAGACGGAAACAGATGTGAGGACGGCGTTGTCGGATCTATAGTGGTAAAAAATGCAAAAGCAGAGCACCCGTGCGGTCTGTTCCTTGAATATACGGGCGACGAGGGCGCAATGAAGCGCGCATGGCGAGACGGTTATTACGATACCGGCGATATGGCATGGCGCGATTCCGAAGGATACTTTTGGTTTGAGGGCAGAAGCGACGACGTTATCAAATGCTCAGGCTACAGAATCGGACCGTTTGAGGTCGAGAGCGCGCTACTCACGCATCCGTCCGTCCTTGAATGTGCTGTTACCGCTGTGCCGGATGCCATCAGAGGACAGGTCGTAAAGGCAACGGTCGTTCTGGCGAGAGGCTATGAGCCGTCGGACGAGCTGAAGAAAACACTTCAAAATCACGTAAAGAAAACGACTGCGCCGTACAAATATCCGCGTGTGCTTGAGTTCGTAGACGAGCTCCCTAAGACCGTCGGCGGCAAGATCAAGCGAGCAGAGATTCGTAACACGGATAAAGAAAAGCTTGAAAAATAAAGAAACATCCGGTCGCATATCGGTGCGATCGGATGTTTTGATTTTGTTAAGTTTCAGTTTTCGTTATTTATCGGACTTTCGACGACGGTCGTTCCGTAATTCGTGCATTTTTCCTGTGAAGTGATCTTTTCGGTACACGATACGCCGGAAACATTGAAAGAGAGCGAGATGTTGCTGCGCGTTCCTGAAAGCACACCGTCGGAAACGTAGTAATCGAGAAATCCGTCGCTTTGCATATTATCCGTTCCCGTGCCGAGCAATTGATCAAACGCGAGATCAAACGCGACCGTCACATATTTTCCGAGATTTTCTTTTTCGATCTTACAGCCGTAATCTGTTTTTGTGAAATAGCTGTGATCGATATACGATTGCGCAAACGGCATCAGATCGTCTATAGACGAAAAATTAAAGAGATTGCCGATAGAGCTGAGGTATGCAGCTTGCCAAACTCCGTCTTGCAGGATATAGCAATCAAGAGAACCGTACTCATCGTTTTCAAAATAAACCGTCATATTCCGAGACGGAATGATCGATTCATTGGTTGACGTTACGGTTTGAGTCATATATATACGGCCGTTGTCGTACATTATAGTCGATTCTGTAGTCATTGTGTATTCGATCGTTTCAGAGAGATATTCCACATGCACGCTAACGGTGACGCTTGAGTTTACCGTGCAGTTTTTGTATTTTTCCGAATTGAATATGGAATCGTAGTAGCTTCGCGTGAGTGTGTTTCCGTTTGTGACTACCGGCGAAAAATACTTGTACATATTGGCGTAGCAGATTATGTACACCGTGACGGAATTAGAATTTGTATTTGCGGAAAGCGAGATCATGCTTGCTGCGGACGCAGAATCGTCCGTTTCCGTATATTCGACGTTGTATTTTTCCACGCGAGTAGCATTTGCCGTAAGAGAATCGGGTATGCCGGCAGCTTTGATTTCATTTTTTTCGAGAGTTTTTTCGAGGCTTATGTTGCCTATCGAATATCCGCTTTCCGCGGATATTATTTCTCTTGATACGTATGCTTCCGCAGCCTCCGCCGCGCTGGAGTAATCTTCCTCGGATACCGAGCCGGTGTATGTTTCCGAGCAACCGCCGATCTCGTTTACGAATTTTTCCGCTTCGGGATCGGATTTCCAAGAAGGAACCGTGTTGTTGCCGTTTACTGGCGGGACGTAATTGCCTTGAGTGGGTTCTGAACATGAGACGAGGAGCAGTACGGCAAGAAGAAGTGTTGCGAGCAATGATAAGGATTTCGACGATTTCATAATGCGTTAGCTTCCTTTCGTTTAACTTGATTTTATAAATTTACAGATATACCGCTGATACTATAATAGCATGCGGCGTATAAAATGTCAATAATCGTAATTTGTTTTTGTGCGCGTCGAAAGGCGGCGCTAATGCGTATTATTTTTGCTTGATTCGGATAAGCTAAAGCAAAACGTTTCAATTGTGCGGAGAAAATATGTGTACGGCGTTTACTCTTAATACAGACGGATTCTATTTCGGAAGGACGCTTGATAATTTTGACAGCTTCGGCGAGGCGGTCGCGACAATGCCCAGAAACTTTCCAATCGCGCTGAGATCGGGAAAAACGATGGTGAAGCATTTTTCCGTTATCGGAATGGCGCACATTGCCGACGGAATACCGCTGTACTACGACGCGATGAACGAGGCGGGACTTTGTGCCGCCGCGCTCAGATTTCCTTCAGCGCATTACGAGCATATATGGGGCGAAGCCTCGCTTGCGCATTTTGAAGTTATAAGCGCTGTGCTCGCTGAGTGCGGCAGTGCGGCGGATGCGATCGAATTTTTGTCGGAGAGTGGAATTTCGGACGAGGCTTTTTCGCCTGATTATCCCCTTTCTCCACTTCATTGGATCTTCGCCGATAGGACTCGCGCATTTGTCGCGGAGCCGGATATCGCCGGATTGCGAATATACGAAGATCCTGCGGGAGTTTTGACGAATGAGCCGCGATTTGACGTGCAGATGAAGCTTTTGTCGGATTATATGGGACTTTCGCCGAATCAGCCGAGCAATCGTTTCGCGAAAGAGCTGCAATTGCAGCCGTACAGCTTCGGTACGGGAGCAATCGGACTTCCCGGAGATAATTCATCGCGTTCGCGTTTTGTGCGCTGTACCTTCAATAAATTTAACTCTATACCGCTCGGTGCGGGTGCAGTCAGTGATTTTTTCAGAATTGCGTCATCTGTCGCGCAGATCAACGGAACATCCGTGAGCGAGGACGGCGCCTCAGAAAGAACGATCTATACTTCATGCTGTGATGTCGCGCGGGGGATATATTATTATTCGACTTACGAAAATCGCAGGATATGCGGGATAAAGCTTGACTCAGTGAAGCTTGACGGAAGCGAGCTGATCTGTTATCCGTGCGCGACGGAAGAAGATATTCTGTTTATGACTTAATAAAATGCCGTGCGGTGTTGAATTTTCGTGTAAAATGTGATAATATCTATATTGATGAAAATGTCGTTTTATCGGAGGAATTATGAAAAACACCGCAAGTGAACTTATAAATTTTATTGACGCGTCGGTATCATGCTATCACGCGATAGATAATTTGAAGAATATGCTTATCTCGGACGGCTTTGAGGAGCTGTGCGAGTCGGACGAATGGAATCTGTCGGCGGGGCGCAAGTATTTCGTTACGAGAAATCTTTCGTCTTTGATAGCATTCAAATTGCCTGCTGAACGTCCTGCGGCGCTTATGATCGCGGCGGCTCACAGCGATTCGCCGTGCTTTAAGCTGAAGCGAAATTTTGAGCTTGAGGCCAACGGATATATCAAGATAAATGCAGAGCGTTACGGCGGAGCGATATACTCCACTTGGCTTGACAGACCGCTTTCCGTTGCCGGTAGGCTCACAGTCGCGTCGGGCGACGCGGTCAAGAGCAAGCTTGTCTCGCTTGACAAAGACGTTATGCTCATTCCGAACGTCGCAATACATATGAATCGCGCGATGAACGAGGGATATGCGTACAATCCGGCTGTCGATCTCGTCCCGCTGTATTCATCTTCTCGCGGAAAGGGCGGACTGATATCCGCTCTCGCAGACAAAGCCGAGGTATGCGAAGGCGACGTACTTGATTTCGACCTTTTTGTTTACAATCGCCAGAAGGGAACTGTTTGGGGGGCGGACAGCGAATATTTCTCCGCTCCGAGAATCGACGATCTGCAGTGTGCGTACTCTGCTGTGAGAGCGCTTGTTGAAGCCGCTCCGACTCGCGCTGTGCCAATCGCTGCCGTATTCGATAACGAGGAGGTCGGAAGCGCGACGAAGCAGGGCGCGGACTCATCGTTTTTGAATTCCGTTCTTGAGCGGCTTGCAGATTTCTCCGAACGCAGACTTT
>CAYXNQ010000032.1:10736-12105 GCA_964466545.1 uncultured Lachnospiraceae bacterium
TCGTTTTTGAATTCCGTTCTTGAGCGGCTTGCAGATTTCTCCGAACGCAGACTTTCGGTCCTTCTTCAAAATTCGTTTATGCTATCGGCAGATAATGCTCACGCGCTTCACCCGAATCATCCCGAATTTGCGGATAGTGTAAACAGGCCCATGATGAACGGCGGTGTTGTCATAAAATATAATGCAAATCAGAAATACACGAGCGACGGCGTTTCAGCCGCGATTTTTGAGCGGATCTGCTCGCGCGCAAACGTGCCCACGCAGCGCTTTGCTAACCGTTCCGATATGCTTGGCGGCTCAACGCTCGGCAATATCGCGAACACTCACGTGTCTCTGAATACCGTGGATATAGGCTGTGCACAGCTTGCGATGCATTCCTCATACGAGACTGCGGGAAGCTTTGATACGGAATATATGCTCGCCGCGATGCAGGCGTTCTATTCATCGGCTATTGAATGCGAGCGCGACGGCGATTACCGAATCATTTGATCTTGCCGTTAAAATTTTCGCAAAGTACGTATTTTGAGTTGACACGGCTTGTTATTTTGTGTATAATCAAATTACAATCGTTCTGACGGATAAGGGTTAGCTGCCCCAAGGGAAGGCGTATGTAAATGTATATATCGTGATCTATATAGGGCAGCTGTGCATTTTTTTTGCGCGGCTGTCCTTTGCTTTGATATTCGCAAGGTATATCGGGCGGATCGAAAATATTCGGAGGTAATGATCTACAGTGGATAACAGGATATATATAATCAACATAATCGTTTCTTCGCGCGATTCCGCATTACAGCTCAATTCTGTGCTTCACGAGTACGCGGACTGCATAATAGGTCGCTTCGGCTTGCCGTATGCCGAGCGCGGAATATCCATTATGTGCGTGGTTCTCGACGCTCCGCAGGATAGGGCGAGCGCTCTTTCGGGTAAGATAGGAATGCTTCCGGGAGTAAATGCGAAAACGATGGCGGCGAAGCTTCCACAGAACAATTGATATCATTATAACTTTTCGGAAGGAATTATCGGAAAATGAAAAAATTTATATCTCTGCTCCTTGTTTTGTTTGCTGTGGCGGTGCTTTTGCCTGCTTGCTCTCCGGCGGAGGAAGACAACAAAACGGACGATTATACGATAAAGGTCGCCTCGCTCAAGGGACCGACGTCGATCGGAATGGTGAAGCTTATGAGCGATTGCAAAAGCGAATCCGCTACTGTCAAGTGCGATTTTACGATCGCCGGTAGCGCAGACGAGATCACGCCGAAGCTCAGCCGCGGAGAATTTGATATCGTTTCAATTCCCGCGAATCTCACGTCTGTCCTCTATAACAACTCAAGCGAAAAGGTAAAGATACTTGCCGTTAATACGCTTGGCG
>CAYXNQ010000033.1:0-12025 GCA_964466545.1 uncultured Lachnospiraceae bacterium
CATATATCTTGAATATGTAAGTGTGCTGAAAGAGCTTCCGGTTTTGAAAAAGCTTGACGACATTACTCCGTCATAGTAATTCGAGTATTTCAGCTTTGACGAAACGAGCGAATCGTAATTCAGTATTCCGATGATAGAATCGTGAATTGACGGGAGCGGAAGCAGGCGGTCTGTGTTTGCCAGCTTCTTGATTCCCGTTTGATGCATTATAAATCCGTATTGTGCGAAGCTTTCGTAATGATCTACCTCGGAGACGGTGGTCTTCTCCGGGAACATCAGATGAAAGAAGCGCGCGGTCAAAGAATCCGGAGTGAAATCTTCACCGAAAACAGTTCTGTAATTCTTGATCTCGTCATAATTGGCGCTCGTCCATTCGCTGTCTTGCAGGGAATAGTCCGAAGCGACCCAAGTTCTTAGATATACGGGAGAATTGTAACCGGAGTGGATCGAATAAAGCTTGGTATTGCTCAGTTCACGCGCGTCGAGCGATATTTTACGCGGCTCAAGCTCCGCAAGCTCGCGGTAAAGCGACATCTCGTTCAGATCTACGTCGTCGCCGGTAAGAAGCATGGTGACGTAATCACGCGTGGTATACATAAATTGTTCGATCTGTTCTATTATCGGGAAGTTACGTTTGGATATCTGGTACGGGGCGATTATCGCCGCAAAAGCTATCGCGAGAGCGGTAACGCCTGCAAAACCTGCCGCGGCGTTATTCGCGCGTTTTTGCCTTGAGCGTTCGCGTTGTGCTTTCTGCTTTTCTTTTGTTTTTTCTTTTTTGAGCTGTTTTTTCGCATTAAGTTTTGCGCTAAGCTCTGCGCGTTCCGGAGAAAGCTTGGGGAGAGAGCGCATTTTTTTGGTGAGCTCCCTTGAAGCCTTTTGCGCTTCTGCTTTTTCGCGGCGCAGAGCGGCTTTTTTCTCGGACGCTTCCTCACGTTTTATGCGTTCTGCATTTGCTTTTTCTTTTTTTAATTTCAGTTTTACATCAGCTGAAGCTTTGGCAGCGGCTTTTTTGTCGCCGCTTTTTCGTAGTTCCTCGATGTATGCTGAAAAACGCGCGTTGTGTTCGCTTTGCTTTTTTTCTTTTGAAGCTTTGCGTTTTTCGGCGCGCTCGGCTTTTTCGGCAATACGTCTGCTCTTGCGGGCTTCATATTCGGTCGCCCGTTTGCCGTATCGAGTATCGAAAAACCACATTACGATGGCGGCGACCGTAAATACGAGGATGAAAGCAAAGCCGAATGTTGCTTTCGAAATATTATATGTTAAGATCGGCACGATCACGGCAAGCACGGTTATGCATGACGGGATCGGGTGGACTCGCCGAAACATGAATGAGAATATGAGAACGGACAGAATTATCGTAAGGAGTATTACAGCTTCTTTTATCAGAAGCGATTGATCGTAACTGTAGGAATCCGACATACGATATTCTGAAAATTGGTAAAATCCGTTTGACGCCATTTGCGTTACGATCTCGTTAAACAGCCGGCGAAACATATTCTCAAGCGCGATCGGAATATTTCCGAATGTCGTTGCGAGATGCAAAATATACGCGAGCGCGCCGAGCGGAACGGCTACGGCGGTATATTTGCTTTGCAGTCCTACGGCGAGAAAAGCGCTTGCAATCGCTGCGGTGAGCAGTATCGCGCCTTCGGTAATATATCCCGACGTGCCTCTCAAAACTACCATTCCGCTGTGGAGAGTTTCATACTTCTCGGCATATATAAGTCCGAACGTTTCGGCAATAAACAAAGCGAGAGCGTAAATTCCGAGCCACAGCACTACGGCTCTTGCGACGGTTCCGATGATGGCGGCGGCGCTTGACATTTCAGCCGCCGGTAGATGAAGCGACGGTCGACGCGTGCGTCCCTGATCGGTGTTTTCCTTTTTATTATATTGAAATATTTTCATATAAGCCTGCCTTTGCTTAACAGCCTGCGTTTCTTCTGTCGTCGAGATACGGATAAGAATCTGCGCCGGGGAATCTGACGATATCCTTCACGACTATGCCCGATGAGATAAGCTGATGCTCACACATGGCGACATACTTGCGTCGCTCGGCAAGCGATACGAATTTTTCTTCCGGATTGAATATCAGCGTTTCCATTGTGCAACCCGCTCCCGCTCCGCCAAATGACGAGGGAAGTGCGGCGTAAGAAGCGATAGCGGCGGTGTCGATGTTGGCTGTTACGATGCAGATCGAAACGTTGATGCTTTCGGGGATCATGGTGGATAGGCGCGTAACGTTTTTATCCTCTGTCACGGACGGTGCGGTGGAGAACAGCGGATATATCTCCTCGATATCGTGCATTGACGAAAGCTCGGCTATTCCCGCTCCGCGCTCCAGACGCGAATCGAACCACAGGAGAGTACATTCTTTGCCTTGTCTTATCTCGCGGATCACCCGCGCGAGCGCTATCTCCACAACGCCGTCTGCGCAGAACTGATCAAGCTCCGAGGCAAATTCCGGCTTTACTGCGAGAGTGTCGAGTGTTTCGTCGCTCGGATTTGAGTCTTGTGAAAGTCGTCCGTCTATGACGTCCTCCGCGAGGCGAAGCTTTTTTTCAAATCTCATTTTTGCCTTTCGTTCACGATCGCTCAGGCGGTAATCCGGTTCGGCTTCGCCGTCCTGCTCCGCTTTTGCGGAAGCTGAGATTGCGCGCAAGACTGTTTTTTCTGCCTGCTTTCGCGACATCTTCGGTTTTGCACGAAAATCTGAGATTGCTTTCTTTATATTTGAGAGCGGGGAACGCTTGACCGTGACGGTTGGCTTTTCACGAAGAAGTGCCATATCGCAGAGGACATATGTTCTTCGCGACGTATTGGTGTTGTATTCGTTTACGTAAAGCTCCTGCATTTTCGAAGACATTTTCCAATGTATGCTTTTAAGCGAGTCTCCGCCTATGTATTCTCTTATGTTGGAGAATTCGGAATGCTCGCTTTCCGTGATCCGCTTTGTTTCGGGCGTGGGCAGATCGCTGGAGCTGAACGTGCCGCTTCCTTTGAGCGTAAGCTTTTCCGGATAAACGAGGATAGTATTGTAGATATCTATGCGTTTTCTTATGCGGAAAATATGCAAAAGATCCGTAATATAAACGTATTTCACTCCGACGTTATACGTGCCGCGATACTTAAATTCCACTATATCGTCGATCCTGCAAGAGCCGAACGGGTTGAGCGAGCATAGCATTTTCGAAAGCTCGCAGGAAACGCCGTCCTTTTTCGGCAAGCTGATTATCGCTTCAACGAACGGGAACGATAGCGGAGACGCATTTACGATGCTTACGGAGTAATCGACCGGCGTATGCTTTTGCGTTTTTGTTTCCATTGATTTTACAAAAACGTCGATCGACAACAGCCCGATAAATGTGTGAATCAGAGATACGATCGGAAGGAGCACGACAAAAACGAACATCATAGTCGATATCGGCGAGCGAAGCGCCTGTGTGAATATTACGGCGAATATCAGGAGAAGCAGATATGCGACGGCGCCGTGCGAGAGGGAAAAAAACGGACGCTTGAGATCACGGTTTTGTTTCATTGCCAATGGCTCACCTTTCTTTTGATAATTGCCTCGTAGACTGTGCTTTACCGTGCGCTTCTCAGCGGAGCGGGGATCTCCTTCAGTATTTGAGACAGAACCGATTCCGCGCTTTCGCGATTCAGGCGAGCCTCCTGGCTCAAGACGAGTCTGTGAGCGATCGCGGGAGCGAACAGGACGGCAACGTCTTCGCTGATAACGTAATCTCTGCCCTTGAGGAAGGCAAGGGCGCGCGCGCTTTTCATGAGTGACAAAGAAGCTCGCGGGCTTGCTCCGAGCGCGAGTAGCGGCGATTTTCGCGTTGCCTGTATAAGCTTAACTATGTATTCGCAGATTTCCGGCGCGATCTCGACGTTTTCGACTGCGGCGCATATTTCGGAAATATCGGCGGCGCTTGCTGCCGTTTCTATGCTGGCTATCGGATTTTCGCGCTTGCGTGAGGAAATTATCTCGATCTCCTCTCTTTCACTCGTATATCCGAGCGAAAGGCGCAGTGCGAAGCGGTCAAGCTGTGCCTCCGGCAGAGGATATGTTCCGACATAGCCTGCCGGATTTTGTGTTGCGATTACGGTGAACGGACTCGGAAGCTCGTACGTTACGCCGTCAACCGTAACTCTGTGTTCCTCCATTGCTTCAAGCAAGCTGGATTGAGTTTTCGGCGAGGCGCGGTTGATTTCGTCTGCGAGCAGTATATTGCACATAACGAGACCTTCTCGAAACTCAAATTTATCGTTTGAACGATTGTAAATGTTAAAACCTACGATGTCGGACGCCATTACGTCGGGTGTGAACTGTGCGCGGCGGAACTTGAGACCTGCAGACTTGGCGATAGCGGAAGCGAGCGTCGTTTTTCCTACTCCGGGTACGTCTTCCAGAAGTACGTGACCTCCGGAGATCATTGCTGTAAGCAGGAGCAGAATTTCGGAATGTTTTCCGACGATGACCTTTTCAACCTCGCTGATTATGTTTTTTGCAATCTCTCGGATTGCGGCAGAGCGTTGTTCTTCCATTTTTCGAGATATCCCTTCGGTAAATTTTCATAAAGCGGCGAATATGTGAACACTGTGAAAATATAACATACACCGCCGTACATTTATGCAATCATTATAGCATAATCGAAAAAGCATTACAATATTTTATTCTCAATAATTATGCATTTTTATTGTTGACATGCCGCAGTATATAGCGCTGTAATGAAGATTATTTGTCAAATTGACGATTGACTTTGCGTCGGGGGTATGCTATAATACAAAAAACAGAATATTATCGTAGCTTGGTTCTGCCTGTCAGATCAGAGGGAAGTTCGGTGAAAATCCGTCGCAACTGTCATTACCGTAATCGAAGCGTCGCTTCGTAAGTCGGAATACTCACCAAGCAAAAGCGATGGTGCCATGCGTTTGCATGAACGTTTTTGGATATGAAGAGCGTAGCCGTTTTTGTCTTTACTATGGGTGGATTATGCCCATTTTACGACAGGATAGCTACGCTTTTTTATCAGAGAAATGATAAGAAAGCGTTTTGTTTTTCGGAGATTCGGTAATGTGTAAGGATTACGACAGGGAGACCTGCATTTCTATGCTTCGTGAAAAATACGGCAGTCTGTCCGAGGGCGGAGAGGCGAGATATCCGTCGCGTGCGGATTTTGATAACGCTCAGGTCGTTGCGATCAAGGCGTTTCTCGGTCCGTGGCCGCGCGCTCTTGAAGCCGCGGGGATCAAGCCGCCGCGAAGCGACGACCGTTTGGAGCGCAATAGAGAAAAACGGCGCAGAGCAAAGCGTGCGAGAATTGCCGCGCGAAAAGCTCAGTGCAGGGCTTCGGCGGACGAATGACGCTTGGAGAAATCATGACGGATAACGATATTTTGCGGCTTTCTCGCGAAGCGGGATTTTTACATTCGGCGCTGACCTATACAGAGAAGATAGTTTTCGACGCGTCTTTCCGCCCGTATTGCGAAGAAGATCTTTGCGGACTGTACGGCAAAAATTATACCTGCCCGCCGAGTTCGGGCACGCCTGAGCAAATGGAGGCGCGTGTGCGCGCTTACAAAAGAGCGCTTGTCGTCAGCTCCGAATGGCATATTGAAGATCTGTCGCTACAGAATGAAATTGATTCTGCACGCGAATGGCACAATTCGGCGATGCTCTGCTTGATCGGCAAATTTAAGCGCGAAGGGCTTGACGGTCTCATGATAGGGGCGGGAGCGTGTACGCTTTGCAAGCCGTGTAGGCTCACTCTCGGTAAGCCGTGTGCGTCTCCGGATATCAGATATTCGTGCATGGCGGCGTATTGTATTCACGTGAAGCTGCTTGCCGACGAATGTAATATGAACTACGATTATACTGACGGAATACTTCCGTTTTTCGGACTGTACGTTTTCAACTGAAAAAATCTTCGATCTTTCGCGAGGGTCGGGGTAAAATATAGATGATTTATGCCGCTTCTGCGGCTTTCGCAAAAAGAAAGGATATATCAAATGAAAAAAATCATATCGGTTATGATCTCTGCGATAATGATTGCCTCCATGCTGTCTGTTGCCGTTTTCGCCGGCGACGCGCAAAGTGCGGATGTGTTTGTGACTATTGTCGACGGAGACGGAAAGCTTGTCGTTACTCTTGAAAAGATCACCGTTACCGACATCGACAACGACGGAGAGCTTACGGTAAACGACGCTCTTTACTGCGCTCACGAGCAGAAATTTGACGGCGGCGCCGCTGCCGGCTACGCGAGCGCAAGCAGCGATTGGGGGCTTTCTCTGACTAAGCTTTGGGGCGTTGAAAACGGCGGCTCCTACGGATATTATGTCAATAACGTTGCCGCGATGGGACTTACGGATAAAGTGAAGGACGGCGATCTTGTCAATGCCTTTGTTTATACCGATCTTACGACGTGGAGCGATACTTACTGTTATTTTGACGTAAGCTTTACTGATGTCAAAGCGGGCGGAGAGCTTACGCTTAAGCTTATGTCTGCGGGATATGACGCAAGCTTTAATCCGATCAGCGTCCCAGTTGCCGGCGCGGTGATCACGCTTGACGGAAGCGCTACGGAATACAAGACCGACGATAACGGTAATGTTACGGTCAAATTCGATAATACCGGAGTATTTACCGTAAGCGCGACAAGCGAGAGCGCACGTCTTGTTTCGCCCGCATCTGTTATTACGGTAACTGCAGAAAACGTTGTTTCGCCGGATACGGGCGACGTAAACGTGATCTTTTTGATGACGGTTGCGGTTGCTGCTCTCGTCGGCTTTGGTGCAATCTGCGCAACTTCGAAAAAGCACCGTGAAAACTAAATCCGTATTCGCGATAGTTTTAATTATCATAGCGGTTCTGTCGCAGAGTGCCTTTGTGTGCTTTGCGGCAGAGCCGCATTGCGATACCGTCGAGGAGGCTGAGATCTTTCTTGACGGTATTCTTGCGCATTGCGGAGTTTCGGGTAAAGACGGAATAGGCGCATATATTTCGGATACGCTCCCTGAAAACGCGGCTCAGGGCGGAGAATGGTATGCGCTTGCGCTGTCGCAGTACGGTAAATACGATTTTGAAGCATATGAAAACGCACTTGTCGAGTATCTGTCGAATAACAAGATCGCGTCGGCGTCGTCAAGGCTTAAATTTGCGCTTGCGCTGAGAGCCGTCGGAAGCGATAGCGAGCTCATAACAGCTTTGTTAGACGGTTCGATCGGCAAGCAGGGCTTGATGAGCTATGTTTTCGGCTTGCATTTGTTGAATAATGCTTGCGAAAGCGAAATGTTCTCCGCAGATGACGTTATAGACGCCATACTTGCGATGCAGTGCTCGGACGGAGGCTGGGCGATAACCGGCAATCAACCCGATGTTGACGCTACAGCCATGACGCTTCAAGCGCTCGCGCCGCATATTGCAGACGAAAAAGTTAGATTGGCGACAGACGCGGCGCTTGCGGTATTATCCGAGCGGCAGCTTGCGGACGGTGATTTTTCAAGCTACGGAACGGCTAACGCGGAGAGTACCGCGCAGGTATTGATCGCGCTTTCCGCGCTTGGAATCGACTGTTACAGCGACGGGCGATTTATAAAAAACGGCTGTACGCTGTTTGACGGCCTTGAAAAATACAGGCTTGAGAGCGGGGCGTTTTGTCACGTGGCGGGCGGAAGCTACAGCTCTACCGCGACGGTACAGGTTTTTCTTTCGTCCGTGGCGTATTTGCGATTCTCGGCCGGAAAATCGTCGCTTTATTTGCTTGACAGCGTTTTTTCGGCAGATGAGCCGACGCCGCCGAGCAGTAGCGAGCTTGCCTCGGACCCGCCGGTAGCGAATAGCTCGGTAAGCGAGACTGGAGGCGGTCATGAAAGCAACAGCGGAAATACGGATTTTACCGGACTTTCAGAAAGCGCTAAACTCAAGCTTTGGATATGCCTTGCCGTTCTTGCGCTCGGCGCCGTGGTTTCTATATTGCTTGTGATACTGAAGAAACGTCATAGAAATAATTTTATCGTTGTGGCGGCGATCGTTCTTGTTGCGGTTTTGTTTGTTTGTTTTGCGGATATAAAAACGAAAGACGAATATTACAGCGGAGATGACGTGAGCAAGGAAAATGCGATCGGCACGGTCACGATAAGCATAAGGTGCGATACGGTCGCCGGACGTGCAGAACATATCCCTGCAGACGGGACGATCCTCGACGCTTGCGAATTTCAGATAGCGGAAGGCGATACGGTATACACCGTGCTTACCGAGGCGGCGCGAAAGTATGGGCTTCAGCTCGATAACAGCGGCGGCGCATATGTGTATATTTCAGGTATAGCATATTTGTACGAATTTGATTTCGGTGATCTTTCGGGATGGATGTATCTTGTAAACGGGGAAACTCCGTCTGTAGGCGCCGGAGAATACAGACTCAGTGACGGCGATGTGATCGAATGGCATTATACCTGCGATCTCGGAGATGATATAAAGCGATAAGGAGGTGCGACTGTGCGCGCATTTGAAGATATGTGTCCGTCAGTGATATTGATATACTATCTCTCTGTTGCGGGAATCGTTATGTTTTCGCAAAATCCGATATTTGTTGCGACGGCATTGCTTGGATGTGAGCTGTATTACTTGATCTCGCGCCGAAACCGCGGCGGCCGCGCTTTTTCGCTCGTGTTGTTTAGTATCCTGACTATTATCAATCCTATTATGTCCCATAACGGAAGGACAGTCCTGCTTGTTATAAACGATATGCCGATCACGCTTGAGGCGTTGATATACGGAGCCGTGAGCGCGGGAACGGTAGTTGCGGTGATAGGACTGTTCGGCGCGTTCAGCGAGATCATGACGAGAGACAAGCTGCTTTACGTTTTCGGGAAGCTTTCGCCGAGATCCGCGCTTGTGCTTTCGATGGGATTGCGCTATGTGAATTTGCTCACGGAGCGTGCGAAGGCTATAAAGGACAGCCAGCGCGCTCTCGGAGCATATACTGGAGATAACATATATTCTAAATTCAAAAGCGACCTCCGCGTATTTTCCGTACTTGTAACGTGGGCGCTCGAAAACGGCATCACGACGGCTGACAGCATGACGGCGCGCGCTTACGGCAGTACGCGCAGGACGTTTTATTCGCGATTCAGATTTACTTTGCATGACGCGATATTTTTATGCGTGACGCTTGTGTGCTTCTGCGTCGCAATGTGCGCGGTTGCGCTTGGCGCGGCAGGCTTTGAGTATTATCCGAGCTTTGCGATCGCGGACGTTACGCCGCTGACGATAATCGCGTATATCGCTTACGGAATAATTGCCGTTTTGCCGGCGGCGCTTGAGTTAAGGGAGAGGATAAAATGGAAATACTTACTGTCAAAGATCTGAGCTTTACTTATCCTGAATGTGAAGAAGCCGCAGTGAAAAATGCTTCATTTTCCCTTTCCGCCGGCGAACTTACCGTATTGTGCGGAGCGACCGGATGCGGCAAATCCACGCTTTTGAGACTATTCAAAAATCTGACGGCAGTTGGAAAGATGACGGGTGAGATCGTTTTCGACGGCTTCCCGATCTGTGAGGCGGCGCCGAACAGGATCGGATTCGTTATGCAACGTCCGGAGGAGCAGATTGTTACTGACCGCGTTTATGCCGAGCTTGCCTTCGGCCTTGAAAATCTCGGTTTGCCGCAAAGCGCGATCGCACGCAGAGTTGCCGAAATGGCGGCATATTTCGGGATAGAGGATTGGTTTGAAAGAGATGTTGCCACGCTATCCGGCGGTCAAAAGCAGCTTTTGAATCTTGCGGCTGTAATGGTGATGCAACCCGATCTGTTGATCTTGGACGAGCCGACCTCGCAGCTTGATCCGATAGCCGCGTCGGATTTTATATCAACGCTGAAAAAGCTGAATCGGGATTTTGCGCTGACTGTTTTGATAGCGGAGCATCGCCTTGAGGAGCTTATACCGATCTCTGACAGACTGCTCGTGATGGATTCCGGAAAGATCACAGACAGTGGCTCGCCGCGAGAAGTTTTGAAAAGGTTGAACACATCGAGCGAGCTGTTTTACGCCATGCCCGCGGCGTCAAGGATATACCGATCTTTGCGGGAGGACGGAGAAATTCCCCTTACACTGCGAGAGGGCAGGCGATATATCGAGCGTAATTATGACAATCAAACGGTCGCGTTGCCGCCTGAGAATAGCTCCGCGATCGAAAAAAAAGCGCTTGAGTTTCGGCATGCGTATTTCCGTTATGCGAGAGATCTGCCCGATGTGCTGAGCGGACTTGAGCTTACCGTCTATGAAAACGAGATTTTTTGTATCCTCGGCGGAAACGGCTCCGGAAAAACCACGGCGATCTCTTGTGCCGCCGGCCTTCGCAGGCTGTACAGCGGCGATATCCGCATTTTCGGCAAGAAGCTTTCGGAGTATTCTGGAAATTCCCTGTATAAAAACTGTGTAACTCTGCTTCCGCAGGACGTGGAGAGCGTGTTTCTGTGCAGTAGTGTTCGTGCCGAGCTTGCGGACGCGGGAGTGGAAGTGTCGGATATACCGTTTGAGCTTGATAAAAAGCTTGACAAGCATCCATATGATCTGTCAGGCGGCGAGATGCAGCTTTTGGCTCTCGCAAAGGCGCTTGCGACGAAGCCGCGTCTTCTGCTTATGGATGAACCGACGAAGGGACTTGACTCGCACAGAAAACGCAAGCTGATTGAAATATTGAAGCGTCTGAAAGCGAACGGCATGACGATAGTCATAGTTACGCACGACGTTGAATTCGCCGCGCTTTGCGGAGATCGTTGCGCGCTGTTTTTCCGCGGCGAGATAGCGTCGGTCGGAGCTGTGCGCGAATTTTTCTCCGAAAACAGCTTTTATACTACGGCAGCGTCAAGAATGACGCGCGGCTATTTCGAAAATGCCGTCACGGTCGAGGATGTTGTTTCACTGTGCGAGCTAAACGGAAGAAAGGAGCTTCCCGATGCTTACGATCAAAAATGAACGAGCGCGGCGCGTCATCGGGATAGCGGTACCGCTTGTGCTGATACCGGCAGCCGCGATTATCGGTACGGCTGTATTCAGCGAAAAACGCCAAATTTTCGTTTCGCTTTTTATCGCGCTTCTCGCCGATATTTTGTTTATGGCGGGATTTGAAAAAAAAGAGATAGGCACGCGAAGAAGCGTGCTTACCGCCGTTATGATCGCGCTATCCGTTGTTGGCAGATTTATTCCTTTTTTTAAGCCGATAACGGCGTTATCCGTGATCACGGCTATGTATCTCGGGAAAGAAGCCGGATTTACCGTCGGCGCGATGTCTGCGTTGATTTCGGGATTTTATTTCGGTCAGGGACCGTGGGTCCCGTTTCAAATGCTTGCGTGGGGGTTGATAGGCTATTTTGCGGGAATTTTAGAAAGACCGCTTCGCCGAAATAAAGCGTTTTTGCTTATTTACGGTGCAGCTTCGGGAATCGTTTTTTCGCTGATAATGGATGTTTGGACGGTGCTCGGATATTCGGGCGAATTTAGTATTGCGCTGTACCTGTCGGCGACCGTTACCGCTTTGCCGCATACGGTTTTGTATTCGGCGTCGAATATCCTGTTTTTGCATTTTTTGGCGAGACCGTTCGGAGAAAAGCTGGAGCGTATAAAAATAAAATACGGCGTGTGATATTTGCGCTGTATGAAAAATGCGGTGATTGAAAAATACTCGCCTGATGGCGAATGTTTTTTAGAAGCATGGCGTCAAGCTTATTTTTGTGCCGAAACGGTGAACTCAAGGACGGCTTGAGCTAAAATTCAGCGTACTCAACCGTTGCTTGCTGTAAATACGAACGCGGATGAGCTAAAATATTTACGTGCCCGGCAGATAACGGGGCGGAAAGGAAAAAACTATGTTTGATATGGTGAAGATCGGAAGAAAAATAGCGGAGCTGCGAAAGAAGAAGAATATGACGCAGTTTGAGCTTGCGGACAAAATGGGGATCAGCTTTCAGGCTGTTTCCGGCTGGGAGAGAGGGATATCAATGCCCGATATATCCAAGCT
>CAYXNQ010000034.1:0-10522 GCA_964466545.1 uncultured Lachnospiraceae bacterium
TGTATGTTTAACACGGTGATCGGAGCTTATCTTACAGAGCTTGCGCCGATAGACGCCTCGCTCGCGGCGGCGGTTACGATGGGGCTTTGCGGAGAGTATGCCGCGTGCAGATTTGCGGAAAGCGGAAGAATATCCGATTTTCATGCGGCGTTATTTGACGGCGCGTTTATTATGAACGAAGCTATGCTGAGCGGAGGAAAATATACATTTTATGAAAATGCCTGACTATACTCTGTATTTTATAACAGACAGCACAGGAAAAAGCGATCTTGAGCTTTGCTCTGTTGTTGACGCGGCTTGTCGCGGCGGAGCGGGAATCGTCCAGCTCAGAGAGAAGAATATCGGCGGCAGAGAATATCTCAGAAAAGCTCTATTGGTAAGATCGGTGACGGATTCGCACGGCGTACCGCTTATAATTGACGATAGGATAGATGTGGCGATAGCGGCAGACGCCGCCGGAGTTCATGTAGGTGCGTCCGATATTCCCGTGTCTGTTGCGCGCAGACTTATGGGAAAGGATAAGATCGTCGGAGCTACGGCGAAGACTCCGCAGGCGGCACTCGCCGCGGAATCCGACGGCGCGGACTACATCGGTTGCGGCGCAATATATCCGACGTCCACTAAGGTCGTGACTGTGCTGACGCCTGTAGCTACGCTGGCTGAGATAACTAAGACTGTACATATTCCCGTTTGCGCGATCGGTGGATTGAACCCAGAGAATTGCGGAGTGCTGACCGGAAGCGGTATTGCCGGAATTTGCGTGGTTTCGGCGATAATGAAAAGCGATGATCCGGAAAAAGCGGCACGAGAGCTTTACGCGCTTTCCGCTAAAATCAAATCAGCGACGTTTAGCTGAAAAATTTGCAAAAAAAAGAACGACAGATATTCAAGACTACCGAATATCTGCCGTTTTTTATTTTATTTTGTCGGTGTGAATAAGAGAGACAGCGAGGTGTCGCAAAGAAGTGTATCTACGTTGTACATCAGAAGCACATGATCTGCTTCGTCGAGTAGCTCGTATATCGGCTTCAGCTTGTAGTAACGTGTGTCTACGAGTATCAGATCATAGTGACGAGCCAAAAACGGCGCGAGCGAATGTGCGAAGCTGTCTTTTACTATAAGCAGAGTTTCGCGCTCATCGGCGCTTTCTCCCGTGTATTTGACTGTGATCTTGCCATAATTTCCGCCGAGAAATGATGAGTATTTATCCTTCTTGGTAAGATAGTCGCGGTCATAGAAGCCGGCAAACGAATGTTCAACTGAATCGACCAATTTGCCGTTTTCGTTTTTGAAGGAGCAGATCGAGGTGATGTAATCTTCGTCGCCGTCGAATCTGAAATATTCGATAGAATCCGGACTTATCCAGTGAGTACAGCCGCTTGACCACGTTGTTCCGTAAAACGAATCGCTTGCGTTCTCGCGCGAGAACGAATCAATAGGATACGGTGTTATGCCAAGCTCATCGGCGATGCACAGATAAGCGTAATATGCGCCAAGGGACGTCCAGTGGTGGTCGGTTCTGTAATAGACGTATTCGCCGCTTTCATAGTAATCGCGGAGCGGTTTTACCAGGTCTATCGTATCGCAAGACAGCTTTTCGGCGAGCGCGATACATTCGGCGTAGCATTTTTCCGCCTCGGAGTCGGGATATATAGCCGGAAGCTTAGAGCCTGCCACATCGAGAACTCTGCCGGCTACGGCAAGCTTTGCGGTTTTTCCGAGATCTTCGGCATATTTAAGGAAGTTGTCGCAGCGCGATAAATTTTGAGACAACAGCTCCGATATTTCATTATCGCTGATATCGACAAGCTGGTCGCCTGCGATAAGAACATCGTTGTTCACGAATTTCAGCTGTGCCATTTCGCAAAAGGCTTTGATCGAAACGAATGTGTCTCTTAGGGGAAACTGATCTGCCATATATTCGCCGAACTCGGCTGAAAATTTGTTTGACAGAATATTTTCAAGCGTCAAGCTCGGCATTTGCTTGAGCGAGCGGTTCTCGTTTTCGGAGAAATCTCTGTCGGGAAGTATTATAAATGCCAAAGCCAAAGCGAGAACGATAACGGATGAGATTATTATGAGCAAAAGCTCGGACGCGCGCTTTGAGTTCGGTTCTTTCAGCTGATAATCAAGATAAAGCTGAGATACGTCGTCGGCGCTCATGCGCTTGCTTTTATTTGTACTATTGTTCATGATATTTTGAAAGCCTACCTTTCTGTCTTAAGACAATAACGGCAAATCAGAATCGTGTATAAATGAACGGATTATATGAGCTGTCAACGAGATATGCGACGCAGATCACCAAGACGATTGGCAAAATGAGCGATGTTGCAAAGCGGAATACGCTTGACTTGTTCCAGCATTTCCAAAACAGTTTGCGCGGATACGGTGTTGCCGCTACTGCCATGATTGCTATAAACAGAATGTGGCGGAGAAGCTCGAAATTCGTCGCGGCGCTGGTGAACGCGGCGGCTGTGCCGAACATTCTGCCGAAAAACTGTACGCCCTCGCCCATATCGACAAATGCGAACAGCACCCAGCCGAACATGACAAATACAAATGAATACAGCACGCGGATCGCTTGAGGAAGCTTGTCAAGCAGACGCAGCAAGAACGTTTTTTCGATCATCAGTATGATGAAATAATAGAGTCCCCACAGTATGAAATTCCAGTTTGCGCCGTGCCAAAAGCCCGTGCAGAACCAGACGACGAACAGATTGAAAAACATACGTCCCTTGCTACAACGATTGCCGCCGAGCGGGATATAGAGATATTCGCGGAACCAAGAGGAGAGTGAGATATGCCATCTGCGCCAGAAATCCGTAATTGAATTTGATATATACGGGTAGTCAAAATTTTCACGGAATGTAAAGCCGAGCATTTTGCCAAGGCCGACCGCCATATCGGAATATCCGGAAAAATCGAAGTAGATATGGAATGTATAGAAAATAATGGCGAGCCATGTTGCGAGCGTTGTGTCTTCAAGTCGCAACACCTCCCAAACGGAAGCGGCGCAATTTCCGAGTAATACTTTTTTCGCAAGTCCTGCGGTGAACGTTCGTATTCCCGAAGCGAACAGCGGAACGGACAGCGTGCGTGAATTGAGCTGATCGTCTACGTCTTTGTATCTGACGATAGGGCCGGCTATGAGCTGAGGGAAAAGCGTAACATATGCGCCGAACGAGCATATGTTCTTTTGATACGGCGCGTCGTTTCTGTATACGTCGATAACGTAGGAGAGCGACTGGAATGTGTAGAATGAAATGCCGATAGGAAGCGGTATATTGAGCAGCGGAATTGATACGGAGAATATCGAATTGACCGTGCCGATGAAGAAGTCGGCGTATTTGAAAAATCCGAGTAAGCCGAGGTTTATAACGACGGCAAGGATCAAATACAGCTTTGCCCGACTCGGCTTTTTGTCTTTCGTGACGCCGATCAAAAATCCGAAAACGTAGTCTATCGTGATCGTGATGACCATTAGATAGAGGTATTTCGGCTCGCCCCAGCCGTAGAAGAAAAGGCTGAACAAAAGGAGCACTAAATTTTTAAGCTTCCACGGTACGAAAAAATATACAAGAACTGATGAGGTAAGAAACAGAAATATAAATTCGAGGCTGGAAAATACCACGATAGTTTGCTCCTTCGGTGATTTTTCGATCGGTCGGACGTGCCGCCGGCCATAGATAATTATACACCATTTCGTTTAGTGTATCAATGAACAGTATGTGAATTTTGAAGTGGCGCATACAATGAAGCGGGCGCGCATACCGTGCGATATGCGCGCCCCAAACGAGAGTCTATTTGATCTCTTTATTTTTCTTTTTGTAGCGATAAACGTTTATTCCGAGACAGGCGCCTACGCAACAGCCCATAAATATCGGAACTGACCATGGATTCGTTCCGCTCACGCTCATGATATCTGTCCAAAGCCCGTCAACATATCGCGTAACGCTGCTTGAAAGCGCGGTATATGTCTCGCCCTGATTCAGAATATCGTCGGAGGGATACGACACGGAGGCTTGAATATCGGGATCTAACAGAGCGAATACCGTTGAGCTGGGCGTCGAATATCCGATAGCTTCGCAGTTTTTCAGCGCGGTAAGAGTTTCGCACATAAAGTTGATGTAAAGCTCGGCTGCCTCTTTATTATTCGAGGTGGAGAGAACGCACATAGCGTCCACGAACACGTTTGTTCCTTCTCTCGGCACGGCAAAGGCAAGGTCGGGATTATCGTTCATCATAACGATGGCGTCGCCGGCGTAATACGGTGCGAGAGCGGCTTCTCCGCCAATCATTTTATCGAATATTTCGTCCATGACGTATGCTTGGACGAGCGGCTTTTGCTCCTTCAAGCTTTCGGCAGCCTCATCCCATTCGTCGAGGTTTGAGGTGTTGTATGAATATCCGAGTCTTTTCAGCGCGATCCCCATCGAGTCGCGTGAGTTTTGGAACATCAGAATATTATTGGCGTATTTCTCGTTCCAAAGGATATCCCAGCTTTCGACATCATCGTCCGGATCTACCAGAGTTTTGTTGTAGATGATACCGACAAGTCCCCATGTGTACGGCACGGAGTATTCGCCGGTGGGATCGTATTCCGGATTGAGAAATTTTTGATCTATGGTGCTTATGTTCGGAATATTATCGAAATTAAGCTTGGCGAGCATACCTTCGTTTATCATTCTTCCGATCATGTAATCCGACGGAATAACGATGTCGTACTGATTGCCTCCGGCCTTCAGCTTTGCGTACATTTCTTCGTTAGACGAAAAATTGGAGTACGAGACCTTAATTCCGGTCAGGCGTTCAAATTCGTCGTTTGTGTCGAAGTCGCCTTCCTCGCCCTCGTCTACCGATATATATTCGCCCCAATTGTATACGTTTAAGGTTATATTCTGACCTCTGAACTTATCCCAGTCCACAGAATCGGAATAATATATATCGTATCCGGAGCTTACCGCAGAAACGGACGGCGAAAGTAAGGAGAGCGTTATTAAAAGAGAAAATGTTAAAGCGATGATTTTTTTCATACTTTTCTTCTCTCCTTTCTAAGCTCCTTCGAGCGACGCTTTTCGTTTTTGTGTTTTTGTATATCTATGATATTCATTACGAGAAGCACCGACAGAACTACCACGAAAATGATCGCGGACAGCGCGTTGACTTCCGGGCTGACCTTGCGGCGAGTCATTGAAAAGATCGTGATGGACAGCGTTTGAGACGTCGGACCGTAGGTGAAGTAGCTGATAACGAAATCGTCGATGGAATAAGTGAGAGACATCAGGAAGCCGGTCAAAATGCCGGGAAGTATCTCCGGTATTATGACTTTTTTGTATACCTGAAACTGATTGCAACCGAGGTCCATCGCCGCTTCGCACAGGCTCGGATTCATCTGTCTCAGCTTCGGCATTACGTTGAGGATAACGTACGGGATACAGAAGGTTAGGTGAGAAAGTATCAGAGTTACGTATCCGAACTGGAGCTTTACGAAAACAAAGAGAAGCATCAAGGATACGCCGGATACGATCTCAGGATTGAGGATCGGCATATATGTGATATTCATTATCACTGTTCTGGTTGCCTTGCGCATATTGTATATGCCTATCGCGGCGGCTGTTCCAAGCACAGTCGCGATAACCGAGGCGATCAGCGCGACGATAACGGTATTGAGCAGGCTCGTCATTATAGTTTCGTTATGGAACAGCTTGTAGTACCAATCAAGCGTAAATCCGGTAAATGCGGTGCGGCTTTTGGATTCGTTGAAGGAGTATGCGATAAGTACGAAGATCGGAATATACAGAAACAGGAATATGATTCCGAGATAAAGCTTTGATATTACACGCTTCATATTAATACCGCCTCCATATCGTCATTGTCAAGGGAATTGGTGATACTCATGCAAAGCAAGATGAATATCATGAGAACGAGCGACATCGCGGCTCCGAGATTCGGATTGTATGCGTTGCCGAGGAACTGAAGGTCGATAAGGTCGCCGATCAGCATATTGGTTCCGCCGCCGAGCATACGCGAAATGATAAAGGTGCTGACTGCGGGAACGAACACCATTGTAATTCCGGACGCTATGCCGGGAAATGACAGCGGCAGGATAACGCGCAACAGAACGTTTTTGAAGCTTGCCCCGAGATCCTGTGCGGCTTCGATCGTCTTGTTGTCGATCTTAAGCATTATAGAATACAGCGGCAGTATCATGAAGGGGAGATAGTTGTATACCATTCCGAGTACGACTGCGCCCTGTGTGTTGATCATATTAAACGGACCGATGCCGAACAGACCGAGAAAGCGGTTGATAAGACCGTTTCGTTCGAGAAGCGTCATCCAAGCATACGTTCTGAGGAGAAAATTCATCCACATCGGCAGCATGACGAGCATTATGAACATCTTTTGATGGCTGAAATGCATACGCGATATCATGAACGCGAGCGGATAGGCGAGAACAAGGCATATCACGGTTGCGATCAGCGCAAGCCATATCGAATTTATCAGCGTCGGCATATATTTGCTGACGGCGAAAATATTATCCCAAGTGAATACGGTCTTTTCGTACAGTTCGGGTTCTTCGCCTTCTTCACAGGCGTCCCACAGCGCCGTGACCTCGTCTGCCGACAGGATATTTCCGTCTTTATCGGTGGTAACGGTCGTGGTATAGGCGAATACGACTATCAGAATAAGCGGTACGATTATGAATATCGCCATCCAAACGAAATACGGGGCGGCGAGCAGGCGGCTTTTTTTTGTCAATTTATTTCCCCTCCTCAGATTCCCGTATCGCTTACGGATTCTTCATCGATCGCCGAAACTCTCGGCGCGATGCGATCGTCCTCGTCGTATTTGTGCATGATATGTATGTCCTCGGGAGAAATGCTCATTCCGATTATGTCGCCCGCCTGACAAGCGCGAGTGGAGTGTATCTTCCACTGCTCCGAGCAGGCATCTACGATCATTTCGTAATGCACGCCCTTGAAGGTCACGCTTTTTACAACTCCGTTGATGGTGTCCTCGGTTGGAGCGGTAACTACTATATCTTCAGGGCGAATGACGACGTTGACCGGCTCAAAATGAGCAAAGCCGCTGTCTACGCACGTGAAGTTATTACCTGCGAACTCGACGAGAAAATCGCGGTGCATGATTCCTGACACGATGTTTGATTCTCCGATAAAGTCGGCGACGAACGCATTGACGGGCTCGTTGTATATATCCTGAGGGGAGCCGATCTGCTGGATGAGTCCGCCGTTCATTACAACGACGGTATCGCTCATTGTGAGCGCTTCCTCCTGATCGTGCGTAACGTATATAAATGTGATCCCGGTGGTCTTTTGAAGATTTTTAAGCTCTGTCTGCATCTCCTTGCGCAGCTTTAGGTCGAGCGCGCCGAGCGGCTCGTCCAATAGCAGAACGCGCGGATTTCCGATCAGTGCGCGCGCGATCGCTATTCTTTGCTGCTGACCGCCGGAGAGGTAGTTGACGCTTTTCTTTTCAAAGCCTCGGAGATTAACAAGCTCAAGCATTTCCGCAACTCTGGAGGCTACTATTTTCTCCGGAGTTTTGGCAAGTCTCAGCGCAAACGCTACGTTTTCATAAACATTCATATGCGGAAACAACGAATATTTCTGAAACACCGTGTTAAGCTGACGCTTGTGCGGCGGTATATTGTTGATCTTTTTGCCGTCGAAATAAACGTCGCCGGAATCGGGCGTGACAAAGCCACCGATTATACGGAGAGTCGTTGTCTTTCCGCAGCCCGACGGACCGAGCAGCGTCATAAATTCGTTGTCGTGAATATCGAGATCGATACCCTTAAGAACGCTTTCGCCGTCAAATTCCTTAAAGATCTGCTTAAGTTCGATAATCTTACGTTCTTCCATTTCTTCAGTTGCGTACCTCGTGTTTTCTAAAATAAATGCGACCTTGCGAAGGCGCAAAAAATGAGGGGGATGGTCCCCTGATGCTATTTTATCAGAATATGTAGCTTTTTGCAATATTTTTTCAAATTATTTTGAATTTGGCGTAAACATTTTTGTGTGGCGAACTTACGTCTGTATTTGAAAATTATTTGATCTGGCTATTGAAATAACGCGGGCGTTGTTGTATAATATCAGGGTAATAGATAAAATTATAATGAAAGGTTTTGCGATCATGAAAACTTTGGGATATTACAACGGAAAATTCGGTGAACTCTCGGAGATGACGGTTCCTATGACGGATCGCGGCTGCTACTTCGGAGACGGAGTATATGACGCAACGTATTCGAGAAATTACAATATATTTGCCCTTAACGAGCATATCGACAGATTTTTCTCCTCCGCCGCTCAGCTTGAGATCAATCTCGGCTTTACAAAGGAGGAGCTTGCGAATATTTTGAACGAAATGGTTCGCAAGATGGATACCGGCGATATCTTTGTGTATTGGCAGGCAACGCGCGCTGCCGCGCTTCGCGCTCACATCTTCCCCGAGAACGCAAAGGCGAATCTTTGGATAATGCTCAAGCCCGGCAAGATAAAGGAAATGGATCATTATTACCGCGTTATCACTCTTGAGGATACGCGCTTCTTCCACTGCAATATTAAAACGCTCAATCTTATTCCGAGCGTTATGGCGGCACAGAGAGCCGAAGAAGCCGGCTGCGACGAGGCCGTGCTTTACAGAATGAATCAGGTCACGGAATGTGCGCACAGCAATGTCAGTATGATAAAAGACGGAGTTCTCCATACGCATCCGACGGATAATATGATCCTTCCCGGAATCGCGCGTGCGCATCTTATCAAAGCGTGCCGCAAGCTCGGAGTGCCTGTTGTGGAGCTTCCGTTTACAGTTAAAGCGATGAAGGACGCAGATGAGATCATCGTTACAAGCTCGTCTGCACTTTGCTCAAGAGTTGCCGAGATAGACGGACAGCCCGCCGGTTGCAAGAATACCGAGCTTATCAAGAAGCTTCAGGCGGAAGTTCTCGACGAGTTTATGCGCGAGACCGAAGGTAACTGAATTGTAGATTAATAAGGATATTCCCACAAACGAGCCGCAGACATCAGCCTGCGGCTGTCGTATGTGCTGAGGATATTTCATTTTCCGAAAGGCTATCTCAGATCAATGAATACATCAAAGCTCAAGCGCGGAGCGTGGATGCCGCGCGGCAGCAAAATCATTTCGCGCACAGCGGAATTTGTTAAGCACAATGCCGTTCTCACGGTCGCGATAATACTTGCCGCGGTAACGGCGGTGTTGGTTCCGCCTGACGAGGCGTATCTCGGATATTTCGACCTCAAAACGCTTTCGTGCCTTTTTATGACGCTTGCGGTCATTGCCGCACTGCGAAATATCAGATTTTTTACATTTGTCGCGCGAAAGATAGTTTCCGCAACAGGTAATCTTCGCGCTGCGCTTACGGCGGTCGTTATGATTACGTTTTTCGGATCTATGCTGATCGCGAACGACATGGCGCTCATCACGTTTCTGCCGCTCGGATATATAATTCTTCGCGAAACGAATAACGAAAGATCTATGGCGTTTCTGTTTATAATGCAGAATATCGCGGCAAATCTCGGCGGTATGCTGACTCCGTTTGGCAATCCGCAGAATTTGTATATCTATACGCGATTTTCCGTGCCGACCGGCGAGTTTATGCAGATAATGCTTGCGCCGTTTTTGGCGGCGAGCGTAATGATATTGCTTCTTTGCCTTGTGTTTCGCCCCGTGCCGATAGCCGTAGGTTTTTCCGGAGAGGACGGCGAGTGTGACGAGATAAAGCTTCCGCTCGGAAGAACGCTTTTGTATCTTGTGCTGTTTCTCGTAACGATACTTATAGTTTTCCGCCTGATTCCGTATTACGTGGGGCTTGTCCTGATTCCGCTCGTGCTGATATTCGCGGACAGACGCGCTCTCGCTCAGGTGGATTACGCTTTGCTTTTGACGTTTTTCTGCTTCTTTATATTCGCGGGAAATATGTCGCGGCTTCCGGCTGTATCCGGCGTAATATCGTATTTGCTGAATAAAAATACCTTGCTTGTTTCTATCGCGTCGTGTCAGGTGATAAGCAATGTGCCGACGGCAATATTGCTGTCGCAGTTTACCGGAGACTATGCCTCGTTGCTTCGCGGCGTGAATATCGGCGGAGCGGGAACGATAATAGCTTCGCTGGCAAGCCTGATCACGTTCGGCGAATATAACAGAAGGAGCCCCGGCAAAGCGGGAAAATATCTTGCTTTATTTACTTTGATCAATTATGCATTTGTCGCCGTTCTGACGGTAGTTTCGCTTATATTTTGATAGTACGGCAAAACGCCTGAAAGGAGCATATAATGGGACTTGACGAAAACGGACGGTTTACCGCCGCTGTGACGGTCAGCGCGCTCAACGAATATATCAAAAAGACCATTGAGGGAATCCCTGCGCTTGCGGACGTATATGTGAAGGGCGAGATATCGAATTTCAAGAATCACGCGGGAACCGGACATTATTATTTTACGCTCAAGGACGAAACGAGCGTGATCCGTGCGGTCATGTTTCG
>CAYXNQ010000034.1:10622-12023 GCA_964466545.1 uncultured Lachnospiraceae bacterium
AGGCGTTATCCCGCCGCCGAGCTTATCGTTTTCCCCGCGCTCGTGCAGGGGGCGGACGCTGTGCCGTCGCTGATATCGGGCATGGAATATTTTATCTCAACGCGGCGCGCGGATGTGATAATAATTGGCAGAGGCGGAGGCTCAATAGAGGATCTTTGGGCGTTTAACAGCGAGGAGCTTGCGCGGGTGATAGCCCGTTCGCCGATCCCCGTGATATCCGCCGTAGGTCATGAAACGGATTTCACAATTTGCGATTTCGTTGCGGATAGGCGGGCGCCCACGCCCTCGGCGGCGGCAGAGCTGGCGACTCCGAATACGGACGAATTGAAATTTAAGATAGAAAATCTGATAAGCCGCGAGAGAAATATTCTTTTGCGAAGACTTGAGGCATACAGAAAAAATCTGAGTGCGCTTGCAACGTCTCGTTCGCTCACTCAGCCGCTTGCGCCTATTGAAGACAGAAGATTGTTGCTCGATTCGTATTCCGACAGGCTTCTTCGTGCGGGAAACGTTAAGCTTGAGCGATGCCGAGCGTCGCTTGCGAAAAATACTGCGCAGCTTGACGCGATGAATCCGCTGTCTGTTTTGGCGCGTGGGTACAGCGCCGTATATTCGAGTTCGGGAGAGATCGTAAAAAGCGTTAACGGCGTATCTGCGGGAGATTCGATATCAGTAAGGGTGTCGGACGGAACGATATCTGCGACGGTTTGCGATGTATCCGCGACGTGAAGCGGAAGCGGTTTTTGCAGAGCTGATACGTTTGTCCTGCATTGTTGCGCCGCCGATAAATGTGCATATAAAAACGTCCGAAGGCGTGTGCCCTCGGACGTTTTGTTTTTTTGCGCGATATGCATAAATATTTATTTCTTAAATATAAAAAATAATTTATCTGCGTGTGCGACGTTGACAATTGATAGATTATTTGATATATTATAGCTGAACGGTAATTTCGGATATAATAAAAGGGACGGAGGTGCCGTCCCCTCGAATAAGTCCGATATTTTAATATGAAACGCCCTGCCAGAGCATTGCGTCCGCAACCTTCAAGAATCCCGCGATGTTTGCGCCTGCAACAAGATTTCCTGCGAGATTGTATTCCTTTGCGGCTTGTGCTGTGGTGGAGTAGATGTTTTTCATGATTTGGTGAAGCTTTTCATCTACTTCGTCGAACGACCACGAAAGTCTGATCGAGTTCTGCGACATTTCAAGACCCGATGTCGCTACGCCGCCTGCGTTTGCGGCTTTTGCAGGTCCGAAAAGCACGCCAGCATTTGTGAGATACTGTACGGCTTCCGGTGTTGACGGCATATTAGCGCCCTCTGCGACCGCGAAGCAACCGTTCTTAACAAGCTCCTTCGCTCCTTCAAGATCAAGCTCGTTTTGAGTTGCGCAGGGAAGTGC
>CAYXNQ010000035.1:0-11679 GCA_964466545.1 uncultured Lachnospiraceae bacterium
TACGGGGTATCCTTTTCCCAAAGACGATATTCCATACGTTTTCTACCTTTCATGTGTTGTATTTGATGCGGCGATTTAGCTCGCCGAGTAATATCCGAACTTAGAATCCAAGTCCTGTAAGCCATGTCGCGAGAAGATCGTTCCACTGTGCGACAAGCGGCAACTCACGTCCTGCGCCAAGTCCGTGCGCTCCCTTTGAAAATATATGAAGCTCTACCGGAACACCGATATTTTTTATAGCCAGCGTCAGATCGAGCGAGCCTTGCATATGTACGGCACCGTCCTCAAAACCATGCCAAATGAACGCAGGCGGCATATCCGCGCGAACAGAATTAACTCCGGACAGCTTGCTTTCAAGCTCCGGATTTCTTTCTTCGCCAAGAAGGCTTGTACGTGTTCTTGTATCTGCAAGCGGATCGAGCAGGCTAGAAACGGCATAGCAGAAGATTCCGGCGTCAGGACGCGACGAAACCTTGTCTATCTCATCTCCGTCGTCTCTGCCGAGATCGAAATGCTCGCAAGCCGTGATCGCAAGATGTCCGCCTGCGGAGAATCCCATTACTGCAATTTTATCAGGCAAAACATTTAATTTATCCGCATGATATCTCAAATATCTTACCGCACGAAGTGCGTCTCCGAGTTCTACGGGATGATGATACGGCGTTACGCGATATGTGCATACAAACGCATGAAAGCCGCGTTTATTAAGCTCCTCCGCAACGAAAGAACCTTCGCGATCGGCGCATCTTCCGACATACGCTCCGCCGGGAAATATAATTACCGCGCCGCGCTTTGCATCTCCGTCAACCAAATACGGAATCAATGCCGGTTCGGGCTGCGGTATACTGCTGTCAAAATATGGGGTGTTTTCTTCCCAAAGACGATATTCCATAAATCCTCCGATTTCAAATACTTATATGCGGTAGATCCGCTAAATACAATTATAGCAGTTTACGCCAATTTGTCAAGCCGATTTGACATCAGCGCAAATAATTATTGACGTAACATACGGTTATATGATATAATTTATTTGCTTAACAATTTTAACAAGGACGCCAGAATTATATGAAAATCAAATCCGCAGATCTTGAATACACAAAAGTGCTTGAAGAACCTAAGCGCGTACATAACGCTCCTGAGAAACCGAACATCTTCTTCCGAACGCTCTTGAAGCTCGTGTCCGCGCCTGACCTTATCTCCACCGGTTTTTCATATAACAAAATCGGCATGGAACGTCTTGCTAAAAACGAGCCTTGCCTTATATTGATGAATCACTCAAGCTTTATAGATCTTGAGATCGCCTCGACGATATTCTATCCATCTCCGCTGAATATAATATGCACATACGACGGAATGATCGGAAAAAGCTCTCTTATGCGAAAGATAGGCTGTATTCCAACAGGTAAATTCATATCCGATCCCACGCTTCTGCGCGATATGAGATATGCCTTAAAGGAGCTTTCGTCGTCCGTCCTCATGTTTCCCGAAGCGGGCTACAGCTTTGACGGCACCTCGACCGTACTCCCTGACACTATCGGCAGATGCCTGAAATACCTCGACGTTCCGGTTGTGATCGTAAAAACCTACGGCGCGTTTTCTCGCGACCCGCTTTATAATAATCTCAAGAAGCGAAAAGTGAAGGTCTCGGCAGATGTCGAATATCTCCTTTCACGCGAGGATATCGCCGCAAAGACTGCCGAAGAACTGAACGCTCTTATCACCGAACGATTTACTTTCGACAGCTACAAATGGCAAAAAGATAATAACATCAGCATATCCGAAAAATTCAGGGCGGACAGCCTAAATCGGATCCTGTATAAATGCCCCGCATGCAAAACCGAGGGAAAAATGCACGGAGAAGGCACTCGGCTCACCTGCCAAGCGTGCGGTAAGGAATATGAAATGCACGAGCTCGGATATATGCGTGCGCTTGACGGAACGACCGAATTTCCGCATATCCCGGATTGGTACAGCTGGGAACGCGAGTGTGTGCGCAACGAAATATTGCGCGGCGAATACTCTCTCGAAGCCGACGTTGACATTTCCGTTATGGTAAACACGAAAAAGATATACAACGTCGGAAGCGGTCATCTGCATCACGGATCCGACGGATTTAGACTGACCGGTTGCAACGGTGCGCTTGACTACCGTCAAAAACCGATCGCATCATACACGTTGAACGCCGACTTCTTTTGGTACGAGATCGGAGACGTTATATCTATAGGTAATAACACCGTACAGTATTATTGCTTCCCGAAAGCTTGCGGAGATATCGTCGCAAAGACAAGACTCGCGACCGAGGAGCTTTATAAGCTTGAAAAAGAAAAGCGCCGCAAAGCGACGGCGCAAAATTAAATATGTAAAAATTAATCGTTACGCCGAGACCGTTTTTGATCTCGGCGTAATTGACGTTCTTAATGCAAAGCCGCAAAGCAGAAATAATACAGAAACGCTCTCAATCGCTTTGAGACGTTTTTTTGCTTGCCGCTCGCATTTTTTCGGTTACGGAAATTCCGTCGATCGTGGTAGGCTCTGGCATCAGGGTGGTAGGCGTGACCGCGGATTCCTCGACATTATCCGGCTGATCGGGGACAGGTTTTAGAAGCGCTCCGCACTCACCGCAATATATCGCATAATACGGCTGCATCTCACCGCAGCATAAGCATTTCTGCACATAATCGGATTTTTTCATACAATCTCCCATTTTCAAATGTTTGCGGGCTCTACGCTCCCGCGCATGAGTATCATGCAATCATATTTTGCACGTTTTCCGCATAAATATAGCGGCTTTGTGCGATTTATTTGCGCCCCGCAAAAATTCAGAGATCACAGTCCGAGAAGCTCCTTGAACTCCGCCTCGTCAATGATTCGTATTCCGAGCTCTGTCGCACGGCTGAGCTTAGCCCCCGCCGCGTCGCCGGCAAGCACATAATCCGTTTTTGCCGACACGGAGGAGGAAACCTTGCCTCCCGCGGATTTTACAAGCTCGGCGGCTTCTTCGCGCTTCATTCCCGGCAATGTTCCCGTCAGCACGAACGTTTTGCCGTTTAACACATCTGAGCCGGAGGACGCTGAATTTGCCCGCTTCATAGACACTCCTTTTTCGGCTAATCGCAAAACGAGCGCACGATTTTCCTCATCCGAAAAATAATCAACGATAGCGGACGCTGTAACGTCGCCTATATCTTCGATATCGACGAGACTGTCGCGATCTGCTTCAAACAAATGCGTGACGTCGAAAAACCTGTCAATGACCGCGGTAGCTCCGGCTGTGCCGAGATGTCTTATTCCGAGAGCCATCAAAACTCGCGCTCCGCCCGCATTTTTTGATTCTTCTATTGCGGATATCAGCTTCTCCGCCGATTTTTTACCAAGACGCGGAAGCTCCGCCAATCGCTCTGCATTAAGTGAATACAGATCCGACGGATCCGAAACCAAGCCGCTTTCCACAAGAAGATCTATCACTCCCGCCCCAAGCCCGATTATATTCATCGCGGGCTTTGAAGCAAAATGCTCAAGGCGGCGCAAAACTCGCGCGGCACAGTGAGAATTAATGCATCTTGCAATATCGCCGTCATCAATACCGACCTCGACGCCTTCGCTTTCGTATCTGAGCTCAGCGCCGCACGCGGGGCAACAGAC
Source organism: uncultured Lachnospiraceae bacterium (assembly GCA_964466545.1). Taxonomy (GTDB): domain Bacteria; phylum Bacillota; class Clostridia; order Oscillospirales; family CAG-272; genus CAYXNQ01. The sequence continues at coordinate 3,643 of CAYXNQ010000035.1, forward strand.
CGGCGCAACAAACGGAAGCTCCGAGCCGTCTCTACGCTCCTTTGCCACGCTCGTGATCTCCGGAATGATATCACCGGCTTTGCGTACATAAACATAATCTCCGATTCTGAAATCGCGCTCGCGTATTCTGCCGATATTGTGAAGTGTAGCTCTCGACACGCTTGTACCCGCAAGCGTCACAGGCTCAAGCACGGCATTGGGAGTCAGTATACCCGTCCTGCCAAGCTGCATGGTTATATCGAGCAGACGTGTAAGCTTGACCTCCGGCGGATATTTGTATGCAACCGCCCATTTCGGTACGTTTCCGACGTCGCCGAGCGTTTTTCTTCCTGTGAGCGAATTTAGCTTTACCACCGCTCCGTCGATATCATACGGGAGCGATGCCCTGTCCTCTCCGAGCTTCTTTACCGCGTTTATTATTTCGTCAGGATCGGACGCGACCGTAAGCACAGGAATAGCGGTAAATCCGAGTGAAGATATACGATCGATCGTTTCTCTGTGCGTAATTGGCTCTTTGCCTCCTGAATAAAGCGCTCCGCTTTGATAATTGAACACAAAAATGTCCAGCTTATCCGCAGCTCCCTCGCGCGGATTCAGCCTGCGAAGATTGCCTGCTGCGGCGTTTCGCGGATTTGCCCATAGCCGCTCCCCGCTCGCTTCTCTTTCCTCATTCAGTGCGGCAAAAACAGCTCGTGGAAGATAAACCTCTCCGCGCACCGTCAATTTATCCGTTTTTTCTGTGAGCTTTTTCGGAATATGCTTTATCAGCCTTACAGCCGACGTAACATCCTCTCCGATATCACCGTTGCCGCGCGTAGCGCCGAGAGACAGCGCGCCGTTTTCATATGTCAATGCTACCGAAAGTCCGTCGATCTTCGGTTCTACCGAAAATTCGGCTTTAGCATCACCGAGCGCCTCCTGCGTTTTTATAACAAATTGCCGGAGAGCGTCAAAATCAAATACATCTGTAAGGCTTCCGAGACGCACGTCGTGCTTGACCTTTTTGAAGGTCTCGGATGCGGAGCCACCTACCCGATGCGTAGGAGACGTTGGAATATCAAGCTGTGGGAACTCACTCTCCAGCGCCTTCAATTCTTCAAACATCATATCGTATTCATAATCCGATATTTCCGGGGAATCCTGATCATAATAAAGGCGAGAATGTCGCTCTATTTCAGAGCGCAGGAACTCAGCACGGGACCGTGCATTTTCAAAAGTCATTGTATCCTCCGAGCGCGCTATTTGGGCGAGCTTATCTTGCAAAATCTATATATTAATTATATCACCGAAAAGCCGCATTTTCAACCGAAAATCCACGCGAATCGCCGCCGCAGATTTATTTTTCTCACAAGTCAGCGGAATCAGCAGCATCTACGCCGGGTGATTTGTGCGCCCTATGCCTCTGATCACCGTCTGCATACGGATTTCTGAAAAACATAAGCGTCATTATAAGTCCGACAATCGAGGTCACGGTATCAGTCACAGGATATGTGAGCCAAAAATAATCGACGCCAAAACGCGAAAACAGATAAGCGAGAGGCACGAACAAAACAACGGTCCGAAGCACAGTCAGCAATATGCTCTTAAGACTTCTGCCTACCGCCTGAAACAAAACGGGAAACGTGAGTGAAGTAACGAGAGGGACAAAACTGACGCCTATTATACGGAAAGCCGTAATTCCGAGCCGCACTACTTCTTCGTCGCTTGAGAAAAATCTGAGCATCGGCTCCGGCAATACCTCAAAGCATACAGTTCCTAAAAACATGAGTACCGCGCCAAATATCACCGAAAACCACAGAGTTTTTTTGCATCTCGATACATTTCTCGCAGCATAGTTGTAGCTTATGATAGGAACTATGCAGGTCTGCATTGCTCCGAGCGGAATAAAGAAAAAAGTCTGCCACTTATAGTACAGTCCGAGCACAGTAACAGCCGCGTCCGAAAATGTCGCAAGGATCATATTTAGCCCGAATATGTATATAGTATACGCGGATTGCATAAGCATATTAGGCATACCGAGACGAAAGATTTTGGCAATATGCGACGGATATTCGGGAAGTGACGGTGAGGGACGAAGTGCGCGCCTCATAACGATAAGGGCGGCGGCGATCTGACCTGCAACCGTTGCTATAGCTGCGCCGGTAACGCCCATTTCTCTGAATCCGAGCAAGCCGAAGATAAGGAGCGGATCGAGAATAATATTTACGCCGGCACCGACGATCTGCGCAAGCATTGGAGTTTTCATATCTCCCTCGGCTTGCAGTATCTTGGTCCACATACTTTCAAAAAACAAACCGAAGCTGAAAATCACAACAATTCTTCCGTAAGCTACAACGTCGGCTATTACGTCGGGCGACGAGGTCTGAAGCCGAGCGTAGAGCGGTACGAACGCATACGCGATTGCCGCAAACAAGATCCAAAGCACCGCGGCAAGCGGCGTTCCGACGCCGGCATATTTATCGGCGGAACGCTTATCGTTGAGCCCGAATTTTGCCGCCATTACCGTATTTACGCCGACGCCCGCTCCAACCGCAAGCGCGATCATAAGAAGCTGGAGCGGATACACGATCGACAGCGCCGTAAGTCCGGAATCCGAAAATCTTCCCACAAAAACGCTGTCAATTATATTATATAAAGCCTGTATAAGCTGAGCAAGCATGACCGGCGGTGCCATTTTGAGCATTATTCGGCTTATCTTTTCTTTGCCGAAATAATCCGTTTTCATTTCCATTGTCTATATATCTCCTGCAAAAACGCATCTTTAGAGAGTATACACCGCCACAAAGCGTTTGTCAATAACAAACGGAAGCGCCATGGAAAAACTCCCAAAACGCTTCCGTTTTTAATCATTCAAGCATACCGAAGATCATCTTCTGTTATCGCGTCTGCCGAACATAGTAAGAACTCTGACAAGGAATCGTAAAAAATAGACGAGAGCTGTCATAAGCGACGCAAGATATGTGAGCGCTGCCGCGGAAAGCACCTCAGACGCCGCGGGAATCTCATCGCTCGACAGTATTCCTTCCACCAAAAGCATATCCTTAGCTCTGCGGCTTGCGTTAAGCTCGACAGGCAACGTTACCAGCGCAAACAAAAACGAACCGCCGTAAAGTATTACGCCAATCATAGCGATGAAAAAGCCTAAATCGCCGTCGGCAGCCGTCGAAAAGGCGTCGATAAGCAGACCTATCAGCACGAGCGGCATTGAAAGACGCGTACCGAAATTGACAACCGGCACAAGAAACGTGCGCAATTTGTAAAGCAGATATCCGTCCTTCTTTTGCATAACGTGACCGATCTCGTGCGCGGCGACAGCGACCGCGGCAATAGAATCGCTTCCGTATGTGCTATCCGAAAGATTAACTATCTCCTTCGCCGGATGATAATGGTCGGTCAGCGTGCCGCTCACTCTGCCGATCGAAATATTGTATGCGCCGCCCGAGCGCAGTAATCTGTACGCGGCGTCATAGCCTGTCATATTTGAGCGGCAGCGAGTTTTGTCATAGCGCGAAAACGCAGATTTCACTTTAGCGCTTGCGATCGCCGAAAATATCATGCAAACGATTATGGCGATCATAAATCCAAAATAATCTTCCCAATACATTATAATTACTCCGTGTATGATATTGATGTAGCCGTACTAGGCAGGCTCTCGGAAGCGATATTCATATTCTGTCAAGCAACGCTCCGAGCGTAAGCGCCTCTTCATTCGTGAAGCCGTCAAGTGCCGCATTGTCTGTGGCGTCAAGCTCAAGTCTGTTCTTGAGTGCGCGAGCCTTATCCGTCGGCGTGAGCCTTCGCAGACGCGCGTCGTCGGATTCGCGATTATCGACTACATATCCGCCCTGCTTCAATTTCTTTAGAATTTGGCTGACTGCGGCGTATGAAAGACCGAATTCACTCGCAATATCTCTGAGATACACGTTTTTATCTTCTTCAACGGCGAGAATATAGTAAAGTATTATCGCCTGCATACCGTGAAGATCGTCTTCCGAAAAAGAGGAATATATTTGCGCTTCGAGCTTGTTCTGCGCTCTGTTGAGTTTTCCTATGAGCTTTACGCTATCAAATTCGTTCATCGCCGTACATCCTTCCAATCAAACTCAATATTAGGTCTATTGTCATTTCAGCATCAGTTTACATACAAGCTCGCTTATCTCCGCGGGATTTTCCACCGAAAGTCCGCTGATCAGGCGTGCCTGCGCATACAGAACCTTGCTGTAGTCCTTAAGCTTTTCTTTATCGCTGTCGTAAAGCTCTTTCAGCTTTTCAGCCATCGCGTGCTTCAAATTGATCTCAAGGACAAGTTCTGCCTTAATATTCGCGCCTTCGCTTCCGGGATTCTTTTGCAGTACCTTTTCCATATTGGCGGAGAGGGCGCCTTCGCTGGACAGGCACGCGGCATGGCTGCCGACGGTATTGCTGAAGCGTGCCGCGTGAAGCTCATCGCCAACGCTTTCTTTGATAAAATCAAGCATTTCCTTTGAGCTTTCGTTTTCCGTTTTCAGCGCTTCTTTTTCCTCATCGGTGGCAAGATCGAGATCATCCTTGCATACATTGGCAAATTCTTTATCGGAATATGTGCGCAGCATCTGGAGCGCAAATTCGTCGATATCCTCCGTAAGATAGAGCACCTCATAACCATGCGCGACTACGGTTTCGACCTGCGGCAAGAGCGCTATCTTTTCGACCGTATCTCCCGAAGCAAAATATATCTTCTTCTGCTCCTCTTTCATACGCGAAACGTATTCCTTGAGTGTAACGAGCTTATTCTCAAAGGAGGATCTGAACATGATCAGGTCTTGCAAAACGTCTTTATGCATACCGTAATCGCTGTAAACTCCCCACTTGAGCTGAGTACCGAACGCCGTGTAGAGCTTTTCGTAATTATCGCGATCGCCTTCGAGCATCTTGGCAAGCTCGCTCGCGATCTTCTTCTCTACGGCCTTCGCGATACTCTTGAGTTGTCTGTCGTGCTGGAGCATCTCTCTCGAAATATTAAGCGAGAGATCGGAGCTGTCGACAAGTCCGCGAACAAAGCTGAAATAGTCGGGCACAAGATCCTTGCAGTGCTCCATGATCAAAACTCCGCTTGAATAAAGCTGAAGCCCTTTTTCGTAATCACGGCTGTAATAATTGAACGGCGCGTGCGACGGAATAAAGAGAAGCGATATAAAATTCGATACGCCCTCTGTCTTTTGGCGGATGACCTTGAGCGGAGCTTCCCAATCGTAGAATTTATCGCGATAGAAATTATTGTATTCCTCCTCCGTGACGTCGGAGGGATTCTTTTTCCACAAAGGAATCATGCTGTTAAGCGTTTCGTCCTCTGTTACAGTCTCGTATTCGTCCTCGCTTCCCTCTTTGAGCCTCTCGTTTTCCGTAAGCATACGGATAGGATAGCGAATATAATCGCTGTACTTTTTAACGAGCATCTTTATCTGATAATCTTCGAGGTACGAGCTGTATTTTTCATCTTCACCGTCGGGCTTGATATGGAGAGTTATAACGGTACCTGTATCCGCTTTATCGCAAGAGCTTATCACATAACCGTCAGCCCCCTCGGATTCCCAACGATAAGCTTCAGTTGCGCCGTGAGCGCGGCTCTCGACTGTAATTTTATCGGCAACCATAAACGCAGAATAGAAGCCGACGCCGAACTGACCGATGATATCGATATCCTCTCCGGATTTATGCTCGGGTGCATTCTTGAAATCGAACGAACCGCTCTTTGCTATCGTACCGAGATTTCCTTCAAGCTCCTCCTTGGTCATACCGCAACCGTTATCGCTTATCGCAAGCGTGCGAGCAGCTTTGTCGGCGGTTATCCTGATTTCAAAATCATCTCGATTGAGCTTGACGCTGTCGTCGGTGAGCGATTTGAAATACAGCTTATCTATCGCATCGCTTGCATTGGAGATCAGCTCGCGAAGAAATATCTCCTTATGCGTATAGATGGAGTTTACCATCATGTCAAGTAATTTTTTCGATTCCGTTTTGAACTGTTTCTTAGCCATTTTTATGTCCTCCTCAATATGTCGAAATTAGATTTTATTTAAGTAAGCCCGCAAGCAGATCAACGCAGCCGTCGATTCCGAGTACTCCCGAATCGAGCACTATCGCGTAATTCGCCACATCGTCCCAATGCTTCATCGTATTTGCGTAATAATAATTCGCCCTCTTTTTGTCGAACTTTTTTCTTACGCGATCCGCGTCATATTTCTCAATTCCGTAATCGCTTACAATACGGCGCTTTTTTTCTTCATCGTTACTCGATCTGATAAAGACGGACAGTGTATCCGCTTCATCTTTAAGCGCTTCCTGCGCGCAATGCCCCACAAAAATTCCTCGTCCCTGCTTGGCGAGCGTCCTGATAGCTTCCTGTTCGGCAACGAACAGATGCCCCTCTCCGGTGAGCATATCCGAGCTTCCCTTCGCGGTCTGCGCCATCATATACACGGAATACAGAAAGCTTCCTGTAACGCCCTCCTCGTAGCGCTCTATGTCCGCGGTTGAGACACCGTACTTAGTAGCAACAGCCTCAAGTATCTCGCGGCTGTAGCACGGGATCCCGATACGTTCTGACAACCGCTTTGCGATCTCGGTACCGCCGCTGCCGTATTCGCGCTCGATCGTAATATATCTGACTTTCATATTAACCCCTCCGTCATGACGCTTCGTCAAATTGGCTGTTATAAAGCTCTGCATAGAAGCCGCCGCGCGCAAGCAATGCATCGTGAGTTCCGCTTTCGATAATGTCGCCGTCCTTCAAAACAAGGATGAGATCTGAATTTTTAATGGTCGACAGTCTGTGCGCAATAACAAACGACGTGCGATTCTCCATCAGAGCGTCCATAGCCTGCTGGATCTTCAACTCAGTGCGCGTATCGACGGAGCTTGTCGCCTCGTCGAGAATAAGCATCGGCTTATCGGCGATCATAGCCCGCGCGATCGTAAGCTGCTGCTTCTGTCCCTGCGAAAGGCTCGTAGCGTCACTGAGAACAGTATCATAGCCGTGTGGCAACGTGTGGATATAATGATCAAGGCCTACCGCGCGGCACGCTTCTTTGATCTTTTCATCGCTCACATTTTCCGAGCAGTAAACGAGATTTTCTCTTACCGTACCTTCAAACAGCCACGTATCCTGAAGCACCATACAGAACTGATCGTGAACCTCCGCGCGACTCATATCTGAAGTCGATACTCCGTCTATACGTATATCGCCTCCGCCGATTTCGTGGAAGCGCATCAGCAGATTCACAAGCGTCGTCTTGCCGGCTCCGGTCGGACCCACGATCGCAATCTTCTGTCCCGGCTTTGCTACAGCCGAAAAATCGTGGATAATGATTCTGTCCGAATCTTCGTATCCGAACTTCACATGCTCAAACTCAACCAATCCCTCAGTCTTAGAGAGCTTTCGCTCCTTCGCGCTGTCGTTTTCCATTTCTTCGCTTTCAAGAAATTCAAATACGCGCTCTCCGGCGGCTGCAGCCGACTGAAGCGATTGCATCGACTGCGCAATCTGAGAAAGCGGCTGTGTGAAATAGCGAACGTACATCATAAATGATACGATAACGCCGAACTCGATTTTTCCGTCGAGAGCAAGCGCGCCGCCCATTACGCATACCGCTACGTAACCGAGATTTCCTATAAACGACATTATAGGCTGCATAAGTCCAGACAAAGCATTTGCCTTTACGCCGCTTTCAAACAGCGTCTTATTCAATCTGTCGAACTCCTCGCCGGATGCTTTTTCCGCATTATACGCTTTAACGACCGTCTGACCGGCGTACATCTCCTCGATATGACCGTTCAGATTTCCGATATTTCTCTGCTGGCGCGTAAAATACTTTTGGCTTCGACCCATTATCAGCATCATGAGCGCAAATCCGAGCAAGCTTGCAAGCACCGCCGCCACAGTCATTCTTACGTCGGTTATCAACATCATTATGAAGCTTCCGACAAAGAGTATTACGGAATGAACAAGTGTGCCTACGCTTTGATTGAGCGATTGACCTATGGTATCAACGTCGTTCG
>CAYXNQ010000036.1:0-11566 GCA_964466545.1 uncultured Lachnospiraceae bacterium
TTATCTCGCTGATGCAGCCCTATGCTCGGTTCGTCGAGAATATACAGCACTCCCGCAAGGGAACTTCCGATCTGCGTGGCAAGACGTATTCTCTGCGCCTCTCCGCCCGACAGCGTACCGGCGCGCCTTGAAAGAGTGAGATAATCAAGTCCGACGGACACCAAAAATCCAAGCCGCGACTTCAGCTCCTTGACGATCTCTCTCGCTATAACAGCCTCGCCGTCATCGAACGAGAGCCGATCTACGAAATCAAGCGCGTCGCGCACGGACATTCGGCAAAATGCGTCTATATTGATCCCGCCGACCGTTACTGACAGCGCAGCCGGATTCAATCGCGCCCCGTGACATTCGCGGCAATCGTTTTCTTCGAGAAACTGCTCGTAATAATCCGCTTCGCCGGCAAATTCCCCACCTGCGCCCGATATTCTTTGCTCCATGATTCCGACGATTCCCGCAAATTTTGCACTCTGTCGGCTTCCGCGTCCTCCGAAATATCTTACGACATCATAGGTCTCATCGCCCGTACCGTAAAGCAACGCGTTAAGCGCGTCCTCGGAATAAGCGTCAATCGGCATATCCATGGCAAATCCGTGCGATTTTCCAACCGCCTCGATCAGAGGTCCGGTCCAAGTGTCCGGACCGAGCGTTTTGAAGCCGTTTACGTTTATTGCCGCCTCAAGAAGCGAAAGCGAGCGATCCGGAATGATCTTCTCAACGGATATCTTTCGCGTAACGCCGATTCCGGCGCAGGCAGGACACGCACCAAACGGATTGTTGAACGAGAACATTCTCGGCTCAAGCTCACTGGAGCTTATGCCATGCTCGTCGCAGGCATAATTCGTAGAAAACTGAGTCTCGACGGCGTCTCCTTCGCGCGGCATCGTGCGAACGGTAACAAGCCCATCGCTCTCGCGAAGCGCAGTTTCTATCGAATCGCTGAGACGCGAGCGTATATCCTCCCGCATTATCAGTCTGTCCACGACAAGCTCGACCGTGTGTTTTTTATTTTTTTCAAGCTCGATATCCTCGCCTATATCGTATATGATACCGTCGACTCTTACTCTGACATATCCGGACTTTTGCGCGTCGGTAAGGACCTTCTCGTGCCGTCCCTTTTTACCGCGAACAACGGGAGATAGGATCATAAATCTCTCGCCGATTGGCAGCTTCATGATCCTGTCGAGTATCTGATCAAGCGAGGTCTGACGTATCTCCTTGCCGCAGACCGGGCAATGCGGAACGCCAAGCCGCGCGTACAGAAGTCGCAGATAGTCGTATATCTCCGTCACCGTTCCGACGGTAGAGCGCGGGTTTTTTGACGTAGTCTTTTGATCTATGGATATCGCGGGAGAAAGCCCCTCGATCGAATCTATGTCCGGCTTATCAAGCTGTCCGAGAAACATTCTCGCATACGACGAAAGAGATTCGACGAATCTGCGGTGCCCCTCGGCGTAGATCGTATCAAAGGCAAGCGATGATTTTCCTGAACCGGATAATCCCGTCAGAACAACGAGCTTATCTCTCGGAATGTCAACGTCGATATTTTTCAGATTGTTTACACGCGCACCGCGCACACTTATAAATTCAGGCATCAGTTTTTCTTTTCCGTTTCAAGCATTCTGATCTTATCTCGCAAATATGCGGCTTCTTCAAACCGAAGCTCCTTCGCCGCACGCTTCATCTCATCGCGCAAAGCCTCAAGCATAGTCGCCTTATCCTGTTTTGCGGTAGCGACGTTTTGCTTTTTGCTTCTTCCGCGTGATTTATCCTCATTCGCCGCAATCGCAATCGGAGCGCGCACGCTCTTGACAACGCTTCTCGGTGTGATTCCGTGTTCTTCATTGTATCTCATCTGTATCTCGCGACGGCGGTTAGTCTCGGATATCGCGCTCTCCATTGAGCGCGTGATCGTATCTGCATACATAATGACCTTGCCGTTCACATTACGCGCCGCGCGACCTATAGTTTGTATAAGCGCGGTCTCGCTCCGCAGAAGCCCCTCTTTATCTGCGTCAAGGATCGCTACCAGAGTAACCTCCGGAAGATCTATGCCCTCACGCAGCAGATTGATGCCGACCAAGACATCGTAAAGTCCCTCCCTGAGATCGCGTATGAGCTGCATACGCTCCATAGTATCGACCTCATGGTGAATGTATTTCACTCTGATCTTGTTTTCGTCAAGATATTCCGTCAAGTCTTCCGCCATTTTCGTAGTGAGCGTCGTGACAAGCACTCGCTCGCGCTTTTCGACCCGAATACGTATCTCTCCGATGAGATCGTCGATCTGCGTCTCTATCGGTCTGACCTCGATCTCAGGATCTAAGAGTCCCGTAGGACGTATGATCTGCTCGACTATCTGCGAGGAATGAGCTTTTTCATATTCCGCCGGAGTTGCGGATACCGCTACTATCTGATTTATCTTATCTTCAAATTCTTCAAAGCGAAGAGGGCGATTGTCATATGCCGACGGTAGCCTGAAGCCGTAATCGACAAGATTGCGCTTTCTCGCCAGATCGCCGCCGCTCATAGCGCGTACCTGAGGAAGCGTTACATGAGATTCGTCTACGAACATAACGAAATCATCAGGGAAATAATCAAGCAGGCAGTAAGGCGTAGAGCCCGGATCTCTGCCCGAAAATACCATGGAATAATTCTCTATTCCGGAGCAGTAGCCTATTTCTCTGAGCATCTCAAGATCGTATCGCGTTCTCTGTTCAATGCGTTGAGCTTCAAGAAGCTTATTGTTTTGCTTAAAATATTCTATCCTGTCGTCAAGCTCCGCTTCGATCTTTGCATACGCCGGCTCGCGAGCCTCAGGCGATACCACATAGTGATTTGCTGGAAATATCGCGGCATATCGAAGCGACGTAAGCACTCTACCGGTCAGCGGGTCAAATTCGGATACGCGATCTATCTCGTCTCCGAAGAACTCCACGCGGATAGCTTTTTCGTTTTCATTAGCCGGAAAGACCTCCAGCGTATCGCCTCTCATGCGAAATTTGTCTCTCACAAACGATATGTCGTTTCGCTCGTAATTTATCGAAACAAGCTTTTCCGCAAGCTCGTCCCGCGATATCTGCATACCCGGTCGCAGTGCAATGACCTGCTTTTTATATTCAGCCGGAGAACCGAGCGAATATATGCAAGATACACTCGCAACAATTATAACGTCGCGCCGTTCAAGAAGCGCAGATGTCGCGCTGTGCCTAAGCTTGTCTATCTCATCGTTTACCAAGGCGTCCTTTTCGATATACATATCCTTGCCCGGCACATACGCCTCCGGCTGATAGTAATCGTAGTATGACACAAAATATTCTACGGCATTATCGGGGAAAAACTCGCGAAATTCACCGCAAAGCTGAGCGGCAAGCGTTTTGTTATGCGCCAGCACGAGCGTGGGCCGATTCACATTGGCAATAACGTTTGCCATCGTAAAGGTCTTGCCGGAGCCTGTCACGCCGAGCAAAGTCTGCATACGAGCGCCGGCATTTATTCCGTCGGTCAACCGAGCGATCGCCTCAGGCTGATCTCCGGTAGGCTTGTAATCCGACACAAGCTTAAAACCGCCTTCCCGCATATTTTCCTCCCGTAATTTTTCAAAAAATCAATATCCGCCAATATACCGTAAAATCTCATACGATCAGCCCCGAAAAGCAAACGCCATGCGTGCTCGCACAGGCGTTTTCGCGAAGCCGTCAAGTTACGCAGAATATGCGTAGCATAGGACGGGCGGTAGCCCGAAGGCTTGCCGCACGGCAAGACTTTCTGCGTTAATTATACCATGAAGCGAAAATGCGTGCTCGCACAGGCATTTTCGCGAAGTCGTCAAGCTCGCAGGTATGCGTCAGCATACAGCGGGCGATAGCCCGAAGGCTTGCCACACGGCAAGACTTTCTGCGTTAATTATACCATGAAGCGAAAATGCGTGCTCGCACAGGCATTTTCGCGAAGTCGTCAAGCTCGCAGGTATGCGTCAGCATACAGCGGGCGATAGCCCGAAGGCTTGCCACACGGCAAGACTTTCTGCGTTAATTATACCATAATTATTCACACTTGTAAAGTAGCTCACGGCACATTTCGCGCACAACGCTGCACAAAAAGCTTCACTCCGAGCGCGCTGAAATTTTACAAAAAAGCGAATATCTCGCCGTCGGCGGACAAATAATCATTAAAACAAAATTTCTGTTCGGAGGAGCTATGCTACGCGGCTGTCAGCGCAATATCGTATATGTGAAATCTACGGATAATAAAATCTTTGAGGAAGCTTATTTTTTACTCAGAAAAGGAGTTACGGAAGGAAATACCGCCTTGAGCAACAGCGAAATGATGCAAGAGGTATCCGGTATGTTAAACACAGCATTACCGTATATGTACCCCTCAATGCGCAAAAAATGCGTCAAGCTGAAATACGCGCTCTCATTTATCGCCGGAGCGTTAACTTGTCTCGCAGCATTCGCGGTCATACTCGCCGCGGCTTGATTATCGCCGTGACAAAACGCGCATATACGAATATACTTTAATTAAGGGAGAAAAGCGCACCGCTCGCTTGAACGGCATCGACTCACTCCCGATCTTTAGGAAAGGCTTATCAAAATGAAAATAGTTATTGTTCGCTCACCGCGCCTTATCTCGCCCATCCTGCGCAAGCTCTTTAAGATCGGCAAAGCTTAAAAACATATCCAAGCTCACGGGCAGACGGCACAGACGGCTCAAAACCGACTGCGCCGCCTCGCTTTTTCATAGATAATTAACACGAATATCATCTAAAATTATTGCTTAATTTGCAATGAAATGGTATAATAAACTGTATGAAGTTTTTTGTCGGATCCACGTCGACCGCACGCAAGCGCCGTCTCCGGCAAACATAAATTTTTCTCAAGGGAGCAAAATAATGACAGTATCCGAAATCATTTCAAGCATAGAGGCCGGCGCGCTCGATCAGGCGATCGTAAATGAGCTTGCGATCGCGGAAAACAAAGTCTCCGCATATAAAACTCGCCTCATATCCGCTTGCCGCGAATACGAAAAGCTTTACGGCGGCGGAGAGGCAATGCTGTTCTCCGTCGGAGGAAGAAGCGAAATATCGGGCAATCACACTGACCACAACAGAGGCAAAGTCATCGCCGCCTCGGTCGGTCTTGATATAATCGCGGTCGCCGCAAGATCGGACTCCGCAGATATCAGAATAAAAAGCGAAGGCTTCCCCGAAGACACAGTAGCGCTCGCCGACATTTCATCGCCCGATCAATTTGATAATTTCACGTCCGGTGCGATAATAGCCGGAATGTGCAACGCGTTCGCCGAAAACGGAGGAACCTTCGGCTCGTTCAATGCATACACCACGTCAAACGTACTGAAAGGCTCAGGACTTTCGTCATCTGCCGCATTTGAAGTAATGGTCGGCAATATAATTAATCACCTGTATAATAACGCTCGCACATCTGCCGTAGATATAGCAAAATACGCACAGTACGCGGAAAACGTATATTTCGGTAAGCCCTGCGGTCTTATGGATCAAACAGCCTGCGCCGTCGGCGGCTTCATAGCCATAGACTTCAACGACCCATCGGCTCCGATCATCGAAAAGATCAATTTCGATCTCGCCAAAGCCGGATACGCGCTCGTCATCACAGATACCGGCGGAAATCACGCGGATCTGAATGAAGATTACGCATCCGTTCCCGCGGAAATGAAATCCGTAGCCGCATATTTCGGTCGCGACGCACTGCGCGGCATCACAAGAGCCGACATCGTCGCAAATATGACGGCACTGCGCGAAAAATGCGGAGATCGCGCCGTCTTGCGCGCACTGCATTTCATTGCGGAAAACGAAAGAGCGGGAAGCATAGCCGATATGCTGAAAAACGGAGACCTCAAAGGTTTCCTCGCGGGAATACGCGAAAGCGGCAACTCAAGCTATAAGTATCTGCAAAATGTATATACGGTCAAAAATGTCAAGGAGCAAGGTCTTTCGCTCGCGCTCTGCCTCAGTGAAGATCACCTTAACGGAGTCGGCGGCGTCTGCCGCGTCCACGGAGGCGGATTTGCCGGCACAGTTCAGGCATTCGTGCCGCTTAACGCGCTCGAAGAATATACCTCTATGATGAAAAGCGTATTCGGAGACGGCTCGGTATACGTGCTCTCCGTAAGAAACAGCGGCGCGATTCGTTTGCTGTAAGCCCTGTCGGTACATAGAATTGGCTAAAAATAAGAAAAATTTCAACTGGAAGCTCGCGGGTATCCTGCTTCTGAATTTTGCAGTATTTTATTTTATATATCAGATCTTCGTTTATTTCGAACTGATCATCGGAATGTGGATATTTCTCATTGCAGGATGCGCGCTTTTTCTCACGTATTTCTTCGTCTGCCGCGGATTTTCGCCAAAGATCACTCCGAATGAAGAGCTTCCGCAGGAATGGAGCGCAACCGAAAAATGCGCATTTCACGAAAGCGAGCTGCGTCGCGCAAAGATCGCAAGGCGAATAATGCTGTTCCTCTTGCCCATCATTCTCGTGTTCATGGTCGACCTGACAATACTTTATTTTCCCGACATAGTAAAAATGCTGTCGGGAAACAAGAGCTGAGGCGATCATATGCTCGCATATTCTTTGTTCTCAGGCTCAAAGGGAAACGCAACTTATATCACTGAAGGCAACAACGCGATCCTCGTTGATTGCGGAAAAAGCCTTCGCGCGATCGAAAATGCCACCCGCCGTGCCGGCCTTACGCTTGCGCCGAGCGCGATATTCATAACGCACGAGCATAGCGATCATGTTTCGGCGCTTCCGATGCTTGCCAAAAAGTTCGCCGTACCGATATATGCCTCGCCGCTCGTCTGTCAGGCGCTCGCCGGAAATTCGTTCGACGCGCTTCTCTGCCCTCTCGAAAAAGATTCGGAAATACACATCGGCGCGCTCTCTCTCCAAGCACATCCGTTACCGCACGATTCAGCGGCAAACGTCGCATACATAATACGCTCACAGCGCGGCGACAGCCTCGGTATAGCAACGGATATGGGGGCTGTACAGCCGTCCTTGATCCATGCGCTCGCCGACTGCCGATCTGTTATGATCGAATCCAATCACGATGTCGAAATGCTTCTCGGCGGTCCTTATCCGCCTCATCTGAAAGCGCGTATCCTGTCACAGCGCGGACATCTTTCAAATTCGGATTGCGCCGCGCTTGCCGTAGCTCTCGCCGAGCAAGGCGTCGAAAATATAACTCTTGCTCATCTAAGCGAAGAAAACAACACACCGGAGCTTGCATATGGCGAGACTCATGCACGTCTTGAAGCTCTCGGCCTCTCCGCCGTTCGCCTAAGCGTCGCGGGAGAGACCGTAAAGCTGAACTGAGCAGACGACTTGACCGAAAAGGCGGATAAATTTCATGATAAAGATAAAAATAATAGCTCACGGAACGCTGTCCGAAAAGTATTGGCAGGAAGCCCGAAACGAGTATATAAAAAGATTACGCCCATTCGCCGATATTACCGAGATCGAGCTTAAGGAGCATCCCGTTCCGCCCAAAGCACGCGACGGAGATATAGCCGCGGCGCTTGAAGCGGAAAGCGCGAAAATACTCGCCGAGATTCCGCCGAAAGCGGTAAAAATAGCCATGTGTATCGAGGGCAAGCAATATTCGTCCGAAGCTCTTGCGGCAATGCTGTCGCGCGAAGCCTCAATGGGCAGAGGAGAGTTTTGCTTTATCATAGGCTCCTCCCACGGTCTCTCGCCGAAAATAAAACAGGCGGCGGACATTCGCCTGTCTATGTCCGAGATGACGTTTCCGCATCAGCTTGCGAGAATAATGCTTTACGAAGCCATATATCGAAGCACGCAGATCAATCACGGCAGCAAATACCACAAATGATCCCCGCACGTCCCGCGCCATGAAGAAAGGATATCTTTTATGAAACGAATCAAACGTATAATCAACGCTATATTGCCGAGAGCAGTTATCATCACAGTGATATTTGCCGCTCTCGTGATTGGCTTATTATATTATTTCGGTATATTCGATATTTCCTTTATAAAACGTCCGACAGCGTGGGAAAACAATTACGATCACCTTACCGAGATTTTTCCGTCGATCTTTCCGCCGAGAGAAACGCAAGAACCGCCCGCTTCCGAAAGCGAAAGCAAATCTGAAAGCGAGTCAGCCTCCGTTACGATACCGCCGCGAACGGATCTGCCGCCGGAAAGTTCAAGTAGCGATGCCAGCGACGAGCCGCCCACACCTGATTGGACGCTTGATTCGGTAGGTAAACTGCAAAGCGAGGGGTACTATCTCTCCGACGGCGTATTCGATCCGGCGTATTACCGCATCGGAAAGCTTACAACCTCATCTCTCATGCCATCCACTCTCACGTACAGAACAAAGACGGTAAAAAAGTACAGCTATTCTTATCCGTTTGAAGGCTCGGAGCGGCAAGTAAATTACTATAACGCCGATGTCACGCGCTATGCGCTCGAATTATATATGGGCTATATAATCTACGATACCGGAGAAGCTCTGTATATTCTCGACTCCTACGCAAACGCGCTGATCACCTTCGATGAGAATTATTTTAAGCCCGCATATGTGCGCGACTCTTACGGCAGACCGCTGTTCTATCGCGACGTCTACTTTGATTCCGGTCTGAAATACGACAATGGAAGCATCGTTTGGCTCATAAAGCAGGAATACTATTATCTTTCCGACGACGGAAGATATATGATATATTCAGATTACAGCGACGCTGCAAACGGCCGCGGGCTTCATTTCGATTATCCTTCGTATTACGGGCTTGCGGACGCAGACGCCCCGAACCGCTTTGTAGAGCTTACAACGAATATAATAACAAATCAATACGGCTATTCCTCCGTAAAGGACGCGACAGTGTGGGCGTTCGGCAAAACAAGAGAGAATCTCTACACACCATACCGCTATCTTCACGCATTTAATTTTGTCGGGGGCTATGCCACCGTCACGGAAGAAGATAAGCGATACGAAGGCAAAGTTATAGACGCGCTCGGCGTTATTGACGCGAATTATCAATACACGTTCCCCGTGATCAGAGAATATTATAACAGCCAGCAGAGATACGTCATCGAAGCATATCTTATGCCCGACACCGACGGGCTCGAAAATCTCGGAATGTTTTATTTCGATCACGGGCTTATGCGCGTTCGCAGACAGGTATTCGATTATTACAATTTCACATTTTATAAGACCAAGCTTGTTACAATAGACGATACCGTTTTGATAAATGAAAAGGGCGAGGTCTTCAACATTCCGTTCGGATACGAGCTGATATCTTATTCAAACGGAATACTTCAGCTTGAAAATAACGGCGTATACGGATATATGGATTACACAGGTAGGTGGATCACCGATCCCGTATACTCTTATTCCACACACTTCACCGAGGGGCTTGCCGTTGTCGGCAGGCCAAACGGCGAGGTCGCGATGATCGACACAAACGGCGATATCATTATCCCGTTTGGAGAATACAGCTATATAAGCACTCCATCAAGCGGAGTGATCGTCGCATATTCCGAAAAAAGCGGTTGGGAAATTCTTCACAAAATGGAGATGACAGATCAATGAGTTCTTTTAATAAATACGACGTCATAGTCGTCGGCGCGGGACACGCCGGAATCGAAGCCGCGCTCGCCGCCGCGCGCACGGGGCTTGACACCGCGCTGTTTACAATGTCTCTCGACGCGATAGGCAATATGCCGTGCAATCCGTCAATCGGCGGTTCGGGAAAAGGGCATCTCGTATTCGAGATCGACGCGCTCGGCGGAGAGATGGGCTATGCCGCAGACCTCGCGACGATGCAAAGCCGCACGCTGAACACAGGCAAGGGCGCGGCAGTCAGATCCAAGCGAGTACAAGCAGACAGGCGAAAATACTCCGCATTAATGAAGCATACGATCGAATTGACGCCGCACCTGTCGCTGATACAGGGAGAGGTCACGCGCGTGATCGTCGAAAAATGTTCAAACGGAAGCTCCCGCGTCGTAGGCATTGAAGCAAAGCCGGGCGGTGAGTACTTTGCCTCCGCGGTCATTATGGCTACGGGAACATATCCTTCCGCAAAAATATTCATCGGAGATTTCTCGCGTAGCGCCGGTCCCGATTCGATGCTTCCGGCGTCCGAGATATCCGCTTCGCTCGCCGAAGCCGGCGTGTCATTGATGCGCTTTAAGACAGGAACTCCGCCGAGAATACTGCGAAGCTCGATCGACTTTTCCGAGCTTGAGCTTCAGGAAGGCGAAGAATACATAACTCCGTTCTCCGCGCGCACCGATGAAGCCGCATTGAACAGCTTGCATCAGGACGTGTGCCACGTGGTATACACAAACGCTGAAACTCACAAAATAATTCGCGATAATCTGCATCGCTCGCCGCTTTACGGCGGCAAGATACACGGAACAGGCCCGCGTTACTGTCCGAGCATCGAGGATAAAGTCGTAAGATTCGCGGATAAAGAGCGGCATCAGCTTTTCGTCGAGCCTATGGGACGGGATACGGAAGAGATCTACCTGCAAGGATTTTCGTCCTCATTGCCGGATGACGTGCAGTACGAAATGCTCCATTCGCTTCACGGATTTGAAAACGCGCGTATAATGAGATACGCATACGCCATAGAGTACGATTGTTGCGATCCGCTCCAGCTCAAGCCGACGCTTGAATTCCGCAATATTGAAGGTCTCTACGGAGCCGGACAGTTCAACGGCACCTCCGGCTACGAGGAGGCGGCGGCGCAGGGACTCGTGGCAGGAATCAATGCATCGCTCAAGCTTCGCGGTATGCCGGAAATGATACTGCCGCGCGACAGCTCGTATATCGGAACGCTGATCGACGATCTTGTTACAAAAGGCACAAACGAGCCGTACAGAATAATGACATCGCGCTCGGAATACAGACTACTTCTCCGCCAGGACAACGCCGACGAGCGACTGAAAAAATACGGAAGAAGCGCTGGCTTGATAGATGATGAAGCTTGGAACGCGCATCTGAAAAAATACGAAAATATTGATCGCGAAAAGACGCGCCTCGAACACAAGATATTGCCCCCGTCGCCGGAGCTGGCGGAATTTCTCACCGAAGCCGGAACAAGTGCGCCAGTCACGGGAATATCGCTTGCCGATCTGTTGCGACGCCCGCAGCTGAATTACGAAATGATCTCACGCTTCGATAAAGACGCGCCTATCCTCACAAAGCAAGAAAGAGAGACCGTTCAAACCGATATAAAATACGCCGGATATATAAAACGTCAGCTTGATGAAGCCGCGCGCCAAAGAAAGCTTGAGAGCAAGCTTTTGCCAAAAGAGCTTGACTACTCAAAGATCCGCGGACTTCGCCTTGAAGCCGCGCAAAAGCTCAACATGATCAAGCCCGAAAGCATAGGCAGAGCTTCAAGGATCTCCGGAGTTAATCCTGCGGATATAACCGTATTGCTGATATACCTAAGCGAAAAACACAGCCACGACAGCTCCTCCGAATCTATATAAGGGAGACTTTCCGTTATGTATCGTTTTAACACTCAGCTCAGACTCATGGATTTCGATCCGTCGTC
>CAYXNQ010000037.1:0-11474 GCA_964466545.1 uncultured Lachnospiraceae bacterium
AATACAAACGTCGGGATGTCGTATCGTTTAAGCAGTTGCCATATAGTTGCCGTGTGATTCTGTACGCCGGACGGCGCGCTTATAAGCAGTATTGCGTAATCGAGGATTTGCATGGTTCGCTCTGCCTCTGCGGAGAAGTCAACGTGACCGGGCGTGTCTACAAGATAAAACTCCGCTTCGCCGAATGAAAAATGCGCTTCCTTTGAATAAACGGTTATGCCGCGTGCGCGTTCGATCGTGTCGGTGTCAAGGAAGGAATCGCCGTGATCGACTCTGCCTTGCTTTCGTATTGCTTTTGCAAGATAAAGCATGGATTCGGAAAGCGTGGTCTTTCCCGCGTCAACGTGGGCGAGGATTCCGATCGTCAGCTTTTTCATAGATTCCGCTCCTTCCGCTTTAGCGACGGTATTTTTGCAATTATGCTTTAGCGTCGCCGAGATATGTTACCGATAATTATAGCACAGATAGCGAGCCGTGTCAATCCGGGCGTATTGTAGGGGACTGGGGCTGCTGTGATTTTTTTACAAAATTTGTAGACAATTTAATCGCTTTGTGTTATAATAGCCTAATAGATAGCCGCACTGCGAAAAACGCTTTTGCATTTTGACGGTCTGATCACAAGCAAAAGGAGATGTATTGGATTATGAAGATTGTTGTCGTAGGCTGTGGCAAGATCGGTACTACAATTATAACTAATCTTGTTGCGGAAGGGCACGATATCACTGCGGTCGACAGACTTGAGGAGCCGATCGACGAGGTTACAAATGCATACGATATTATCGGTATTACCGGAAACGGCGTAGATTGCGATACGCTGACAGAAGCGGGAGTTGCAGACGCCGAGCTGTTTATTGCCGTTACCGGTTCGGATGAAATGAATATGCTCGGTTGCTTTATTGCCAAAAGAATGGGCGCAAAGCATACGATAGCTCGCATACGCAATCCCGAATACAACGCGCAAAGCCTTGATTTTTTAGTTGAGCAGCTCGACCTTTCCGTTTCGCTCAATCCAGAAAAGCTGCTTGCCGATGAAATATATAATATCCTGCGTTTTTCGAGCGCGACGAGAGTTGAATCGTTTTCAGATCGTAAGCTTGAAATAGTAGAGCTTCACCTGCGCGACGATTCGCCGCTTTGCGATATGAAGCTGTCCTCGGTCGGACGTCTGCATTCTGCGAAGTTTCTCGTTTGCGCGGTAAAACGCGGTGACAACGTATATATTCCCGACGGTAATTTCGTTCTTAAAAGCGGAGACCGCATAGGATTCACGGCTTCTCCTAACGAAATGCAAAAGCTTATGAAGCAACTCGGCAACGTAAAGCGACAAACGCGCAGCGTCATGATACTCGGCGCGAGCAAGATCGCGTATTATCTTGCTGAAAAGCTGATTTCCATAGGTATGTCAGTCAAGATAATAGATATGGATTATGAGCGGTGTCAACAGTTTTCGCTCAGCTTGCCGGCAGCTTCGATAATTCATGGAGACGGAATGAAGCAACAGCTCTTGCTGGAGGAGGGAATAGATACGACTGATGCGTTTGTTGCGCTCACCGGCACGGATGAGGAAAATATACTGGCTTCATTCTTTGCGGCAAGCAGGAAGGTGCAAAAGGTAATATCTAAGGTGAACCGTCCCGAGCTGGCGTCGGTCGCCGACAATTTGGGACTTGACTGCATCGTATCGCCGAGACAAACGGTTTCGGGATTGATCTCAAGATACGCGCGCGCGCTTGAAAATTCAATGTTCAGCAATATGGAAACTCTGTATAAAATAATGGACGGAACGGCGGAAGCGCTTGAATTTCGTGTTTCGTCGGATTTTGAGTATTTGAACGTACCCTTGAAGAATATGAATTTGAAGCCGAACGTTCTGTTTGCTGGGCTTATCAGAGGCAAAAAGGCGATCATTCCGTCAGGTGAAGACGTAATACTCGAAGGCGACAGAGTGATTGTGCTTGCCGCAGGTCACCAGATCAGCGAGCTTGCGGACGTAATGCGATAAAATCTTTGCGGAAGGTTTAGGTGTTGTGCAGTGAATCGCAGAATGATTTTCAATACTATCGGCTGGCTGCTCGTTGCATTCTCGGCTTTATTGCTTTTGCCGATGATCGTCTCGATAATTTACGGAGAAAGCTCTTATCTGTCGTTTATGGTATCGGCCGTGGTTTCCGCCGCGATTGGCGGACTGTTTCTTCTGCTCACAAAACGTCACGATAAAGTTATTTACGCGCGAGAGGGCTTTATCATCGTTGCTCTGTCGTGGATATTTATATCGCTGATAGGCGCGCTTCCGTTTTTTATCAGCAAGGAGATACCTTCGTATGTGGACGCGATATTTGAGACCGTCAGCGGATTTACGACTACGGGCGGCTCTATACTGCAAGATGTCGAAGCGCTCAGTCACGGAATGTTGTTTTGGCGTAGCTTTACTCACTGGATTGGTGGTATGGGCGTGCTTGTGTTCATGATGCTGTTTACCAGCGGAATGTCGGACGGCTCGATACATATCTTGCGTGCGGAAATGGCAGGTCCGCTTGTCGGAAAGCTCACCCCGCGTAGCAGAGATACGGCAAAGGTGCTGTACTTTATGTATATAGTCCTTTCCGCGCTCGAATTTGTTCTTTTGCTTTGCGGTGGAATGTCTGTGTTCGACAGCCTGCTTCATACGTTCGGCACAGCCGGTACCGGCGGATTCGGTATTAAGGCTGACAGCATTGCGGGATATAATGCATATCTGCAATGGGTGATGGCTATCTTTATGCTTTTGTTCGGCGTTAATTTCAATCTGTATTTTTTGCTTTTGTTAAAGAAATTCAAGCCTGTATTCAAAAACACAGAGCTTCGCACGTATATCGCGATAGTCGCCGTGTCCGTAGCAGTGATCGCGGTGAATATATATCCGCTTTATTCAAATGCGTCCGATGCCGTTCGCGCGTCCGCTGTGCAGGTATCGTCGATCATAACGACTACAGGATTTTCAAGCGCTGATTTTAATGCATGGCCGTCTCTTTCCAAGGCAATTTTATTCATGCTGATGTTTATTGGCGGGTGCGCCGGTTCGACGGCGGGTGGTCTGAAATGCTCAAGACTTGTTCTGCTTGTAAAGATGCTCGTTAAAGAAATAAAGCACATGATACATCCGCGATCTGTGTCGGCGGTACGATTTGAAGGAAAAGAAGTAGACGATCAGGTCCAGCAGAGCGTAGGCGTTTATTTCGCCGTATATATGCTGACGATATTTGCGGCGTTTCTGCTGATATCGTTTGAACCTTTTGATTTTGAAACGAATTTCTCGGCGGTGGTCGCCTGCTTTAATAATATCGGACCGGGATTCGGCGGAGTCGGACCGATGGCAAGCTTTGCGATATATTCTCCGTTTTCAAAGCTGCTTCTTTCTCTTGCGATGCTGCTCGGCAGACTTGAGATATTCCCGATAATTATTACGCTCATTCCGAGTACGTGGATGAAAAACAGATAATCTTTCAAGCCGAGCCGCACAGAACAATTGTTGGATACGTCAAAGCAGTGGATACTCGAATGGTGCAGTCATAAGCTGTCGCGAAATTTGAATTGATCTATGCAATACCGATACTGCCCGGACGGAATGTTCGGGCAGCTATTGTGTTCCCGGCAGAATTTGCAGGAGGATTTTATGCGAAACTATGAAATAGAAAATGAGATGTATCGCAGAGCTGTAGAGCTGATAGAGGCAAGATATCCGGTCGGTTGGGGCGGCGCCGGCATCGTTCATACCTCCGGCGGAAATTACTACACGAGCGTCTGTATGGAGACTGCCAATGCATCTGCCGTTTTGTGCATTGAAACAGGGGCGATGCTGGAAGCCTATAAATACAACGAAAAAGTGACTCATTGTATGTGTCTTGTCCGCGAAGATGAAAAATCTCCCTATCAGGTGCTTTCTCCATGCGGTATTTACCAGGAAAGATTGAGATACTGGGGAACGGATGTACAGGTGGCAGTTACCGCGCAGGAAGAAAAAATTAAATTTGTGGAGCTAAAAGAATTACAGCCATATCACTGGACAAATGCCTATCCCGCGGAGGGAGCTTGAGCACTGGGAAGAATAACTCGCATTTCGGCTTGTAGGGGAATGATGTAGCCGAAATCTGATTTAGTGCAATGAGATTGAATATAAAAATCCTGCCTATACCGTAATATAGGTAGGATTTTTTATTATGAATCCGTCATACCGTCGGTGCGGATTTTTAGCTTTTTAGCGCAAGCTTCATTTTGCTTTTTTTCACTGCTATTAAAAGTATTATTCCAATTATCGAAAGTATATTGCCGCATACCAGCATAACAAGCCCAATAGTAAATACCGTCACGGCAAGGTGATGAGACAAGACAGCACCGCGCGGAGTCTCCGAATTTGCGGAGTTAAATGAAAAATACGTGCCGTTTTCGACAGTAGCGCTCGGCTCGGCAGGGGCTGCCGCAAAGCTATCTTCGTTATCCGGATATGCCGGGCGCACTTCAATGTCATCTGTTTGTTCAAATAATACAAATGTTACGCCTGAGACTGCCGTGAGAAATATGCCGAATACGCTCAGCAAAATTCCGGTCAGCAAAACAGCGGCGCCGAAAGCGTATCCGTGCTTCTTCATCATTCGCTTGAAAAACGGTTGTTTTGGCATATCTTCGGTATGAATGTTCGCGTCAGTTTTGCTTGAGCTTGCTGAACTGTCCGGTATTTGATTTGTCGGCGGTGAAATATTCTCAGGTTCTTTATCTTTGAGAAGATGATCGACCGACACACCGAACATTTCGGCAAGCGGAAGAAGCTTTGAGCTGTCGGGAGCTGCCTCTCCGGTTTCCCATTTCGATACGGCTTGCCGCGATATGCTTAGCCGCTCTGCAAGAGCCTCTTGCGATATTCCGAGCTTTTTTCTGTAGTGATATATCTTTTCATTAAATTTCAATGGCGTATCCTTTCCGTAGCGCGAGATGCGTTCGCTTGTCTTTGCCTGATTAGTATAGCACATACGCGCTTGTAATTCAAGAAAGTTAGGCTTGAAAATGCGCAACCGGCGGTTGCACATCCCATTTTATCGAAGAAATCGGTACAAAACTAAAAGCCGACCCGCGTTTTCAGCGAGTCGGCTTCAGCTATTGTCCGTCAGTCAAATTTGATCTTGCTTTTGTCGAATATCGTCGAAAGGATCACGGCGATAACGATACCGCATACGCCCTGTATGACGTTTGCGGGAATGTTAACGAGGACAGCCGCGAAATCGTGATAATAGAAGCCTTCAAATACATAATATCCG
Organism: uncultured Lachnospiraceae bacterium; assembly: GCA_964466545.1. GTDB lineage: Bacteria > Bacillota > Clostridia > Oscillospirales > CAG-272 > CAYXNQ01. The sequence continues at coordinate 5,289 of CAYXNQ010000037.1, forward strand.
CCGACCATAACGCACTCGGCGAGAACTGCGGAAATTATTTTTCCGAGTAACTTTTGATTTTTGAAAAGCTTGCATACAAAATAAACGACTACAGCCATAAGCGCCTTAATAATAAATGTAGCGGGAGCATATGCGACATAGCCTGAGCTGAGATCTGCAAGCGCGGAGCCGAGACCGGCTGCGATAAGTCCGTAGATCGGAGAGAGCATATAGCCGCAGAGAAGGACAACTGCGTCTCCGAGATTCATATATCCGCCAAGGGGCGAAGGAATTCTGATTATAAATGTCGCAACGCATACAAGCGCGGCGAACAGCGCACAAGTGACGATATTTTTGGTTAATTTATTCATTGCAGTATCTCCTGTATTGTTTGAAATGTAGATGAGTGGTTTAGAAAATTATCGTTTGAACAGTCGAATTTGAAAAATCAGCGGTGATCTTTTCAGCGGCACCGTTTTTGCAGAGCATAAAATCGATTTTTCCGCTTCCTTGAAGCGTTACCGAATTTTTGGAAACGGAGAGAACTTCACCGGCTTCCGAAAGCGACCATGCGGCAGAGCTTCCGTTTGTGACTGCCTTGATCATCGTGCCGAACGGGATGTCGACATTGTAATACTCGTTTTCGGCGCGAAGCGTCGCGTGACGCATGCTGCTGTGTTCGCGATACCAGTCGATTGCCAAAAAGTACACGTGCGATGTGCCGTCGGGCTGCTTATATATCGCAAACTCAACGTAGTCGCCACAGCTCGCCCACGCGCGTTCAGGTGCGGTTGCGCGCTCCATATTAGCTTTGAGCAGCTCGGCATATATTTCACAGATAGCGGGATCAGACGGATATGCGCTCGCGGTAACGAACGTTATCTTTCCGCTTCCATAGTTGTATTCTATAACGAGCGGCAGACCGTCGTCTGTCTTTTGAAGAATAGTGCCTTCGACGCAATTCGCGGCAACGGGAACGGTATTTCCACCGACCGCCGTTTCAAGAAGCTGCACATCGCCGAGCAGCGCGGGGAAGCGCACGTTCTCGTATTTCAGCTTGCCCGAAGCTATATCTGTGAAATCGGTCGCGGTCGTGAGATGCGCAAGCGTTAAGAGAAGCTCACCGCCATGCTCAACAAATTTAAGAATGCGCGAAATATCGGCTTCGTCATATGCATTGTATCCGACGAATGCGAGCGAACGGTATTTTAAGAACACGTCCGTATTGCTTTCGATCGGAAGTGCGTCGATATTCCCTCGCGGAGTTCCGGAATAATATCCGAGCGGCTCGGTCTCTCCGGCATTGTATATGTAAATATCTTCGCCGGGACGCGCGAGTGGATAAAATACCTTAAGCAGCTCCCAGCTTTTTTCCGCGGGCGTCAGCTTGCAGTCGCGCCAGCCCCATGGCATACGATTGCCGAATGAGTGCCAGCCGTCGTATCTGCCGTGTATCAAAGCCATCGGAGTGCGGAATGTGCCGCTTCTGGTGTGCGATGCGACGAAATCATAAAAATCCTGCTGCCGACGTTTGTGCTCTATACAGGGCAATGTAAATCTTGTAAAGCTGTTATGTACGCCTTCAAGATGCCAGAAGCCCTCTTCCGTATTTATATCGGTCGCTCCTTGCAGATACGCGGAGTAGAGTGCAAGACGATACCGATCGTAATGCCCCTCTGCGTCGAGTGGCTCGCTTGACCATTGCATTGCGTGATGCACGCCCATTGAGCGTTTCCCGTAGCAGAGATTTGCTCCGCGCAAAAACGCAAGCTGCGGTTCGATCGTGGTATACATCGTTTCGGCGCCTACCCAATCGTAGCCGGAGGCGAGAAAATACTTGAACATTACCGACGGTCCGGTGTGGCGTGGTACGTTTCCTCGCATAGTCTTGTGATCGCCGACCGCGCGAAGCATACCGATCTTCATGTCGTGTGCAATGTCGGGATCGCGGTAGTAATACACGGTATTGTTCTTATATATAAAATTGGTATGCAGATATTGCGGATCGGTGTGGCACGGGTCTTCCTCGTATATTCGCTGTGCCATATCGGAATATTGTTCGGCAAATAAAGTGGAAGTTTTTCTCGGATCCCAGTAATATATCGCTCCGTCGCGCTCGTGGGATTGCCAGCCGAGAAATCCGTCTCCGGACATCGTTTCGGGATCCGGATTGCAGTTTTGGCCGGATAGCTCACGTCCGTCGAGCATTACGACGTACTTCTCGCCCAGCTCGTTCATCAGGCGCGCGATATCCTTCCAAAGCTGCTCGTCAAGCCATCTTGCGCCTGTCCAACGATATGTCGAGCGAAACGTTATCATATTACCGAGATTTTCGGAGAAGTACCATGACAGAAATTCTTCGAGCATATCCCGCGTATGCGGAATATATATGGCATCTCCCGTGCCGGTGATAACGCCGTCATCTTCCTTTAGCACGATACGCGCGATCTCGCCCGCGATCTCAAAGCCGTCTCCGCTGAGGGTGAAGCCTGCGTGCTCTGTAGGATTGCGGCAGTTTACCGCTATGCCGTGCAAGCCCTTAGCTTCAAACAGAAAGCTTTCCTCGGCGAATATTGCGTCCGAATTTGCGCGAAAATATACGCGAGTGTTCGCTTGCTTTGTCTTTATGAGGAGATACGCCTTGCCGCCTGCGTGGGCGATCTTTGTAGCCGATATCAGCTCGACGTCTGCATTCGGCTGCTCGACAAGCGTGATCTCCCTGAGGTAATATGGAAGCGGCGAGGACATACGCGAGAGCAATTCATAGGAGAGGGTATTGTCTTTTACGAGCTTATCGGACGGAAGCGGTATTTCCCATTCGGAATTGCGGTGGCAACGCTCGAAAATTTCGCCTTCAAATATGATATCTCCGTTTAGTCTTACGCGAAATTCTGGCCATTCGGCTTTTGTCAGATTTTGTCCTGTCCAGTCGTATATATCCGTTTCGGGAACCGAATGTGAGAATGGGGGGAGAGCTTCGGTGCCGCGATCGCCTGTGAGCGTCGGAGCTTCTATATATACTTCTCCCGAATACATCTTGCCCTCAAGCCATACGCCTACATATGCCGTTGTATTTGTGTCTATACGTATATTCTCGTAGAGAGATCGCCAACCGTAGCTTCCTTCAGGAATGTCGATGTTAATTACGGATTCCGGTACAAAGTAAGGCGCGTGAGGATCGACGCCGTCGTGTTTTTTGTGTATTTCGACGCACGCGCGGAGATATCCACCGTCATGTATCTTGAGACCTTTGGCTTCGACGTTTATTCCGAAACGCCATATCTCATCGTTGATGCCGAGCGTAAAATGCCCGACGCGCGGAGGCCACATTATTTTTTTATATGCTTTGCGCAGAAAATGCTCAGGCTTATCGGAGGACATATCGAGCGAGTATTGCGCGTCTTTAGTGTGCGTCGAGTTGAGCGAATCGGCTATGGAGCGATATCTGAGAGGATAATCAAGCTCGCTGCGCCAGTGATAGAAAAGACCGGTTTCGCCGACATTCAGAAGTCGGTAGCTTTTGCCGTCGCGCTTGTCTAATGAAAAATTAAATGTTGCGGGGGGCTTGCCAACGTCAAGCCGCGTACCCGGTGTGTAATTTTCGTATATTACTCTATGCTCTTCAAAGCCCATTATTTCACCTCTTGCCTTCGCGTACCTGACGTGTTTTTTGTATTATATCACGCGCGTATTCAAAAATCAATAGCAATATTGCAATAAATTGAGCGGATATATAGGTGGTGTTTTTATTGCGAGCGATTGATTCCGCGTGCAAAATATGGTATACTTATTCAAAGTAGATATCGCGAGCAAAATGTCTCTGCGAGCCCACATAAAATCAAACACGGAGGAAACATGAGATTATTTATCAGCTTTTCGGCAAGAGAAAGCGGAAACTGCGACAGTATTGCACGTTATCTATCGGGTGAACGCGATGAAATTATTTATTTTCGCGACAAATGGTATCATTTGTGCGAAAACTGCAATTACGAGTGTTTTACGAGCCGCTGCAAATATCGCAACGATGACGTCTACGGTGTGTTTGAGGAAATGCTGAAATGCGAAAAGATAATCTTGATCGTGCCGATGTACTGCGGTAATCCGTCGGCTTTGTATTTTGCATTTAACGAGAGAAGTCAAGATTTCTTTATGCACAATGAAGCGAAATATAATGATATTCTCAAAAAGCTGTTTATGATCGGAATTTACGGCGACAGAGAACAATCTCCCGATTTCATTCCGTGTCTTGAAAAATGGTTTGACGGCTCGAAATATTCCAATCACGTGTTGGGAATTGAAAGGCATAAATTTGACCTGAAGCTAAAGGACTCCGTGTTAGATATAGATGAAATTAAATCGGCAGTCAGCGAATTTATCGCTCCGACTGTGGCAACCGAGGAGTTAAGCGCAATGGCAGTCGTTTTGCTTGGCGAAAAGCTTTTAGCCACAAACGAACTGATCTACGGAAAAGAGACGCTATCCTTGCCCAAGGGACATAAGGAGGACGGCGAATCGTTAGTCGAAACGGCAATACGTGAATGTTTTGAAGAAACAAATATCGTTATCTCGGAAGCTAATCTGATAAGGAAATTGCCGCCGTTTTCCTACGAATTTTTAACGCCGGCGAATAAGCTTATCAGGAAGACCGTCGTTCCGTTTCTTTTTGAGGTGAAAGACGAAGGAGAGCCCTTGCCGAAAGAGGAAAGAATGATATCTGTTTGCTGGATGGATAAAGACGAATTTTTAGACAAATGCACGCACGAAAACGTCAAAACGGTAGTTAAAAGTATTTAACGAAGCTAAGGTGTAGGTTGTTTTTACGGCTTTAGTATGCTATAATGATCACAGTGGAGAAGAAGTATCGTACCGATATGTGAGGTAATAAGATGAACCGTAAATTTTCAGGTTCGCTCGGCGATGAACCTTACTATAGCGAATCATGTAGCGCGGAAAGCGCATTAGACAGCCTTATTGCGCGATTTAAGCGTAAGTTCAGTCGATTTGATCTGGTACTTTTTGCTTTGACTTTTATTTTAGGCGTAATCGTTCATATGTATATGTTTACGCATAAATTTATAAATCACGACGATATCGGCGGGCTGTATGATGCGTGCGGCTTCGGGCTTTCTTCAGGGCGCTGGCTTTTGCATTTTGTCACCGTGGCGGTTGGCGGCTTCTCAAGCTCGTGGATGAACGGCCTTGCGGGGATATTCTGTCTTTCGGTTGCAGCCGTCTTCGTGGCGCGGATTTTCGGGATACGTCGTTATGTGCCGGCTGTCCTGATTGCCGGTGTAATGGTGGCGTTTCCGACGGTCGCTTCAACATACACGTATATGTTCTGCTCCTATCAATATCTGCTTGCGCTGATGCTTTCTGCAATGGGCGCATACTTTGTATATAAAGGAAATATTCCGCGGGTACTGATCGGCAGTGCGCTGATAACATTAAGTATGGGACTTTATCAGTCGTATTTTTCGCTTGCGGTAACGCTTTTGGTTGCGGCGATTGGAGTAGATATTTGCTTCGGCTCGTATCACGGAGATTATAAAAAGCTCATTTTGCGAGCGATTCGCTGTATTGCTGCCTTAGCCGCCGCGATGCTTATGTATTTTTTTGTGCTGAGGATATGTCTTTGGTTTACAAAAACGGAGCTGACTTCATACCACGGGATAGATACGATGGGTAGGATCACTCTGCGTGAGCTTGGTTGGGCAATATTGTCTGCGTATTATCACTTTTTTAAGTTTTATTTTCTATCCGATATTTTTCGTGTAAGCTTTACCGTGTTTTCTCTTGCCGCGGCGATCTTCAGTGCTGTTGCGGCGGTTATCGCTGTTTTGCGCAATCGCGTGTACCGCTCTGCTTCGATCATGCTTTTGCTGATCGCGGATATTTTGATACTGCCGTTAGCGGCTGAGCTAATATATGTAATGGTAGGTTCAAATGGTGGAGTACACATCGTTATGGAATACGCGCTTGCCGTTCCGCTGATGCTGCCGGCGGTTTTCGCAGATCGCACTGTTATTTCCCGATGCCAAAATATCGGAGAGCGTCGCCATGCATTCGGAAGTACCTTTACGCTCGTTCTTGTTTCGGCGCTTATTACATTCAGCGGTTTGTGTGGATACGAGTGCTATGTGACGACAAATCACGCATATTTCGCTATGGATATCACCTACGAGAGCGTCTACGCCTACTATGTTAAGC
>CAYXNQ010000038.1:0-11174 GCA_964466545.1 uncultured Lachnospiraceae bacterium
ACGATATAAAGGCTATTCTGCCAGATGAAGCCAAAGATAAGGTTCTGATGATCGACCTGTCAAAGTACGGCATTACTAAGGATCAGCTTCATATTTACGATATAGGTACTTACAGTTGGGTTAATTCTTATGACAGCTCGTATGTTGGACAAAACGTAGAATTGATCTTCAATCGCGAGGTGTTCAGACTTGCGCAGTATCCAAACGACGATGAGATGCTGGTCATCAGCGAGATCGTCGATTTGGGCGATGCCGCCACACAAACTCCCGCGGTATTCAAGATGAAATCCGAGACGGCGGAGCACGTGAAAAATTGGCATTCCTATGACGAGATATGGTGCATCGGAGTGTTCTGGGGAGATTGGCATACAGTTTCGTCGAGAGTTTCGTTTGATTTTTCGACTAACAGTGTAATATTTGATACTAACCGTTTCGGATACGACGGCGCAACACACCCTGCAAGAAATACGCCGTACATATTTTACAACGTTCTCGACGAGCTTGACGCTCCGGGCGAATGGTATATAGATCGTGAGAACTGCATTATGTATATGTATCCGACCGGCGATATGGAGACCGCCGAGATCGAAATGGTAGTCGATTTCGACGATACGTTGCTTTCTGCAAATAAGCTCGAATATGTCACGTTTATGGGATTTACGTTTCTCGGAAGCAAGGCCAGCGGGCTTTTGGCGTATGAGAGTAAGTATATTACGGTGACAAAATGCAAATTTTACGGATTAGGCGGAAAAGACGACGACGGATACGCGGCTGAGGTTTGGGGATTCAACAACACCGTGATCGACTGCGAAGCGCACTACGTGTTCGTTAACGGATTTTCGGTTGGCGGCGGTGACAGAGATACGTTTACTCGGTCTGATTCCGTACTTGAAAACTGCTATGTAACGCACTGGGCTTTAAGGGCTAAGACTGCCGGCAAGGGCTTGAGCATAGGCGGGTGCGGCAATACGATGAGACACTGCGAGGCGGCTTATTCTACGGCTTCCGCAGCTTGCGTTTGGAATTCCGAAGCGACTTGTGAATATAATATATTCCACGACTGCACCACGTGGGCGACGGATATGGGGGCGCTGTATTACGGTGACTCTATCATGGGATGCCCCAACAATGTCGTTAGATACAATATCTTCTATAATATCGGAAGTGAATATGCATCGCCGCACGCGCTTTATTGGGATAACCGCCACGGAAGCCAGCGCGCATACGGCAATTTGATGGTCAATATTGCCGGACACGGCGTGATGGTAGGCGGCGGTCGCAACAATACCATAATGGGTAATATATTGGTAAATACCGAAGGCATCTATTACCACGGCGGATACTGGAGTAACGAAAGTGCTGTCAGCGATCCGCTGGTACAGGGCTTCTTAGGTCTTCCGCGCACAACGGTGTATTTTGAGGCTGTGCCGTATATGCAGTTTATGCGTACAGATGACGGTGACATACGCGACGCGTATTATATAATAAACGCCGCGATGAGTCAAGTTACCGACAATATCAGTATGAACTCCGAACGTACTATCGGACATATTTTCAGTCCGGTATATCAGTATAGCGTTGTCAGAGATAACTATTCCGCAGCGTTTGGTCTCAACGATCTTAAAAAAATATTTGTCGATCCGGCAAACGGCGACTACAGAGTTCGCGAGGATTCAATGGTGCGTGATATAACCAAAGGCTTCAAGGATATTCCGTATCATCTGATCGGCAGATATTGATTATAAATCAGGAAAAGGAAGGGCATTTTTTGCCTTTCCTTTTTTGTAAATTTACAACTTTCAAGGCATAACTTGCGTGAGATTTGTTGACAATTTGTTGATGCTGTGTTATTATATTTACATAATCTTATCGCTTTGAAAGGGATAAAGTATGAAAAAACAATTCAGATTATTTGCGGCGATCCTTGCGGCACTGAGCGTTGTGTCGGTGTCGGGATGCGCTATCTCCGCGGCACTTGAGGAGGAGAACGGCTTCAAGTACAATTCCTCTCAGGTATCGAAAGAGGAGGCAGTCGGCGAGATCAAGTATCACGAAATGGAGTCGTCACGCTTCTTCAATATGGCCGCTCCGTCGATCTTCTCCGATTATACCGAGAAGCCCTACGGAATAGTTGAGGGCGATATCTACGTATCCGTAAGCGGAAGCGACGAGACCGGCGACGGCTCGAAGTCTAATCCGTTTGCTTCTATTGAAAAGGCGCGCGATACTATCCGCGCAATGAAAGCGGAAGGCAAGCTCCCGACAGACGGAAAGGGAATAACCGTTTCGATCATGGCAGGCGTTTACCGTCTTACCGAGCAGATCAAGTTCACAGCCGAAGATTCCGGTACTGCCGAATGTCCGATAACTTACGCGGCATACGGCGACGGCGAGGTTGAATTTGTCGGAAGCCTCAATCTTGCGACAAGCGATTTTACATATGTTGACGACAGCATTAAGGCGATTCTTCCCGAAGAATCGCGCGACAAGGTCGTAGTGCTCGATCTCAAGAAATACGGCATTACAAAGGAAGAGCTTCAGCTTCCCGAAAAAATGTCAAGAGATTCGTATCTCGTTATGCAAGAGCTGTTTATCAATCGCGTAGGATACGATCTTGCGAGATATCCCAATTACGACGAAAGCGTAGAACCGAAGGCGTTCGATAAGAATTCTCGCACATATACAGCGCCGCCTGCTCTTGCGGCAAGAATGAAAAATTGGCACAGCTACGACGGCATCGTGGCGGTTGGCTTGTTTGAAGTTGACTACCATCCCGATTATGCGCACGTTAATGTGATCGACGCTGAAAACGGCGTTTTCGGCTTCACCAATTACAGCAAAGCAAGCCGTAGCTCAGCCGATTTCTACTTCTTCAACATTCTTGATGAGCTTGACGTTCCGGGAGAATGGTACATCGACCGCGAGAACTGCCTCCTTTACGTCTACCCGCATGTTGAGCTTGATGAGGCAAGAGTTGAGTTCGCGTACAATTTCAAGGAAGCTCTCTGGCAAGCAGAGGACTGTAATTACTTCACGGTAAAGGGAATCGTATTTACAGGCGCACATCATGCCGCGTTGGTTTATAATAGTAATCATGTTACTTTTGATTCCTGCATGATCTACGATATCACCGGCTCTATCGCGCTTGAGCTTGGCGGAATGAACAATACGATAATCAACTGCGAGGGTCATTATCTCGCAGACAAGGGATTTGAAACATGGGGCGGAGATAAGGAAACTCTTACCTTTGCCAACAATCTTATCGAAAATTGCTACATTACAAATTGGTCGCGCGGACGTGTCGGAAGCGGAAATGCTTTCAGCGCCGGAGATTACGGCTCATCGCTCCGTCACTGCGAGGCCGCTTATTCGACAGGCAGAGCATTCTCTCCGGGAAATTGCTACGACGTTGCCGAATATAATATATTCCACGACTGCACAACGTGGTCTACGGATATGGGAGCAATGTACACCGGTTCTTCCGCGTTCGGTTGTATCAACAACGTGTACCGTTATAACATCTTTTACAATATCGGCCGTCCCGAAAGAGCGGAATGTGCCGCAATGTTCTGGGATGACGGTCACGGAAATCAGCGTGCATACGGCAACTTGTATGTGAACATCGCCGGCAACGGACAGACTATCGGCGGCGGACGCAATCATACGTTTATGAACAATATTATCGTTAACTGCGGCCGCGACGGAATCTACTACGATCAGAGACCGTTTAACGGTTATCATATCGGTGGAGGAGCAACAAATCCTGCCGGATTCTATTCTCTCTCCACAGAGGGCTATATGTTCGGAAACTATTCGGGCGTGCCGCAGACGCAGCTCTGGTATGATGCGATAGCGTATCTCCAGTTTGTCATCGCTGACGATAGCGATACCTACGCCGCAGACTTCCTCTATGCGCCGTCCATGTCCAATATTACGAACAACGTAATTATGTCCAAAAAGACGACGATCGGCGATATACACGACGCAACGAGAATGTACAGCATAGTCAGAGATAATTACACCGGCTCGCTGGACAGCACGCTTCTTAATTCTGTTTTCGTAGATCCGGCAAACGGAGACTACAGAATAAAAGAAGATTCAGCTATCTTCGAGGCGATGTCAAGCTTCAAGGATATTCCGTATCATCTGATTGGCAGATATTAATAATATGCAAAAGCAAAAGGCAGGCGAGCAATCGCTTGCCTTTTTTTATTGGTGATATGTTAACAAAATTGCGAACTTTACACTCGGCTTTTGTAAATTGTGTTGACAAACATGGCGGCGGTTGATATAATAAATGTATAAATGTTTACATCCGAAAGGAAAAAGCAATGAAAAGAAAATTCAGAATATTTGCGGCGGCGCTCGCGGCACTGAGCGTAATTTCGGTGTCGGGCTGTGCAATATCCGCGGCGATTGAAGAAGAAAACGGATTCAAATATAACTCAAGTCAAGTGTCGATTGAAAAATCGAGCGATGTGACGCTCCACGATATGCCGAGCGCACCTTCCGTATTCGGAAATATCGCGGCGCCGTCTATCTTCTCGGATTACACGGAGAAGCCCTACGGAATCGTTGAGGGTGATATCTACGTATCCGTAAACGGAAGTGACGAGACCGGCGACGGAAGCAAATCAAATCCGTATGCGACTGTCGAAAAGGCTCAGAGCGTAATTCGCACGATGAAAGCCGAAGGCAAGCTTCCGAGCGGCGGACTTACCGTGTCTATCATGGCCGGCGAATACAGACTTAGCGAAGGACTTGTATTCACCGAAGAAGATTCCGGAAACGAGTATTGCCCGATTACATACGCGGCATACGGCGACGGTGAAGTCGTATTCAAGGGCACCGTTAAGCTTAATGCGTCTGATTTTACGTCGGTCGGTGACGATATCAAGGAAATTCTTCCTGATTCCTCTAAAGATAAGGTTCTGATGATCGACCTGTCAAAGTACGGCATCACGAAGGATCAGCTCACGCTGTACTTCTTTGAAAATCGCAACGAGGCTTCGTATTACGGATATCCGGTCGGATATAGAAATGTCGAACTCTACATAGACCGCGCGGGCTATGATCTTGCCCGTTATCCGAACGAGGGCGAAGAATGGCTGATCACAAGGGATATAGTATCAAAGGGTGAACGCGGCGTAAGCGGCGGTATACTAAAGATAAATCAAAGCGACCTTGAGCGCGTTAAAAATTGGCATTCGCTTGACAATGTTTGTGCTATGGGAACCTTCATGCTCGATTACAATGTTACGACGACTCCCGTGTCGTTTGATTTCGACAATACCACGATGATATTGCTCGGCTCACGCGCAGATTCAGAGGGCAGAGCAGGTTCGGGCGGCGGTAATACGTATTTCTTTTACAATGTACTTGACGAGCTTGACATTCCGGGCGAGTGGTACATAGATCGCGAAAACTGCGTAATGTACGTTTATCCGAAGGTCGAACTTGCGGACGCCGAGATTGAGTTGCTGGTGGATTTCTCGCACGATCTTCTCAAGGGAGAAAACTGCAGTAATGTAAATTTTAAGGGACTTATTTTTATCGGTTCTCAGGCAGGCGGTATACTTTGGGGCGGCGGTAGCGATTGCATGTTTGATACCTGCAAGGTGTACGGCGTGGCTAAGATCGGCATTGATATTTACGACGGCTTCCGCGATACGATCTACAATTGCGAAGTTCATTATGTAGGTTCGAATGGTATAAAAGTCGCCGGAGGCGTAAAAGAGACCCTGACATTCGGAGAACACCTCATTGAAAATTGTTATGTAACGCATTGGGCGATGTATAAACGTTCGTATTGCGGAGCTATCAATTGCAGTCATTGGGGCAATTATGTCAGGCATTGCGAAGCGGCATACTCCTCGGCAAGCGCACTTCAGGGCGGCGGCTTCTCGATAATCGAATACAATCTGTTCCACGATTGTGCGTCGTACGTCAACGATACGGCTCAGTACAACGGTTCTTCGCTTACGCGCTGGACTACCGCGTTTCGATACAATATTTTCTACAATATTGGGGAAAATAAATATTGGGGCGCAAACGGTTTGTTCTTCGATGACGGTATGTGCGGACAGACTGCGTACGGTAATCTGTTTGTAAATATGACCGGCCAGGGCGTATCATACGGCGGCGGATTTGCAAACAATCTTGTCGGAAATATATTTATAAACACAATGAAGGAAGCAATCTATTACGATCAGCGTATGTATAACGGCTTCCACGCAGGCAGCGATTTCTACCGCGATTATATGATAAGCTTTCTGACCGGAACTCCGGTAAATTCGCAACCATGGCTTGAAAATGCGGTATGGCTCAGTCAGGCGCTCATAGATATCGACGGTGATACCGGTGGCGCGCACTTTTACGCAAATCCTGCGTTCGGACTTATCTCCGATAATCTGTTTTTGAACAGTTCATCGAGCATTGGGAACATTCGCGCACAGGTCAGACAGTATACGACGTTCCAGGATAACTACACCGGCAATCTTTCTACCAATACACTTGAGTCGATCTTTGTAGATCCGGCAAAGGGTGACTACCGTATTCGCGAGGACGCTCCCATTTGGGATGTTGCTGTAGACTTCAAAGATATCCCGTATCATCTGATCGGCAGATATTGATATATGTAACAGAATAAATAACACCGCGGGCTGTCGAAACGGCTCGCGGCGTTTTTTTTCAAAAGTTTGCCAACGCATTTATATTCTTGCAGATGAATTTTGTGCGTTTAACAGGAAAGTTTATTGCGGAATTGCCAAGTGTATTTATCCCTGCGCTTCTCCGCATCTTATGCAAGCGCCGTTTTCATACGTATGTCCCCAAAGCGCTTGCTTCAGTAGCTCCGCAGTTAATGCATTTTTTAGGCGAGGTACAGCTTGCCGGAGTAAAGCTATGTCCAACCGCCGCGATTGTTTCCGTTTCTTTTTCGCCGCAGGTGATACAGGAGCGCTCGCGTGAGCCTTCTGAAGAGCACGTAACGGGAACTACAGTTGTCCAATCGCCGTAAGTATGAGTGTGTGTTGAATGTGTGCATGAGGAAAAAATCAAAATAAGCGTCAAGGCGAATATTATTTATAAAATGCGTAATTGATTTTTCATAATTGCACTTTCAAACTCTATGACATAAAATAAAAGAGCGCCAGCCGAAGTTGACGCTCTGCAAAACGCAAATCCCGATTGTCGCTACACAAACTAATCGTCAGGGATACTTATGCCCACACAATTGTGGAATTTGCGCGTTTGCCAAATTCTGAAAATTGTGCGGGAAAGGACAGAGTGCTCCGCCGGATAAAGTACCCCCGAATAAGAATCATTAAGTTTGTGTAGCTATTACAGTATAGCAGGTGCTACCCCAAATTACAAGTGATTTTTGAAAAAAATATTTAATTTTTTGTCGAAAAATATCGGCTCGCGGGTCAATTCTCGCTGTCTCGCTTTTTGCATATAGCTTCGATCGCCCGAAATGTGAGTACGACGATTGCCGCGAATATGAGAGCGTATGCCATATATTCCATATGGTATATATCCTCGCGGTTGTATATGATCGAGGCATCTCCGGTCCACGCAACGCTGTGCAGTTTTGATAAGATAAGCGCACATGGCGAGAGAAACAGATTTCGCAGACCGCGAACTATGACCGTTTGCGAGCGATATTTGCGGGAAAATATAACAAAGCATACAGCGTTTGCCGCGATGAGCAAAAGGGCGATTATTACTGCCACAGTATATATGAGATCGCCGATATTCATATTGCTTTCGGAATACGGCTCTAATAAATACGGTGCCAAAACGAAGATGATTCCGGCGAGCGCAGTGAATGTAAGCTGCAGCGCGGTCATTTTATTGCACTCGGAGATATTTTCGCTCGTCATAAGCTTCGCCGTGCCCATGGTAATGTAAGCAAAATAAAGTTTTTTTGCTATAGGATATGCGAGCGCGAGCGCGGCCAATATAGGAAAAAGGAAAACGGATAGATAGGTGTGGAGCGTGATGACGCTTAACCCGTAGTCAGATCTGACTAAGATAAACGGAAGGGAGAGCGCCGCTATAGCCGCGATCGAGAAAAATACGGGAAACGACAGCTTGGCGAGAGTATTGTCAAGGGCGGAGAGTACAGAATCGTCTGCGCTATCGAAAAGCTCGCTCGTGCTTCTTATGCTTTTTGCTTTTCTCAGTGCGAATATTTCCGTGATACAGGCGCCTATCTCGAATATCGACATTACGGCAAAGCCGATCACCGGCCTGTAAAATCCGTAGGATATAGCGAGCAGGACTATAAAGCCGACAAGCGCCAACGCGAATGAGAGCATACACATATTATTGAGATCGTTAACGGTGCGACCTACTATCGCGTTTATCTGCTTCTGCGTTTTTCGCTCGGCCTGTTCCGGAGTTTGCGAGCTTGCCGTGCGTTCTCCGCGAAGCAGCTCGTCGCAGCTCACGCCGAACATTTCCGCCAGCGCGGGTATCAGTGTAAGATCGGGGGCACATTCGTCGCGTTCCCACCGACTGACCGCTTTATTCGATACGTTAAGCCGATCGGCGACCTCCTGTTGAGTCATTCCGTTTGCCTTTCTTAATGCGGCGATGAATTGTCCGATCGAATTTTTTGCCATAGTTATAACCTCCTGCGATTTTTGATTGCAAGCTAATTCTACCGAATGGGGAGTGAAAATAACAGCCCGTAAAGCGAAAATCGCTCTCGCAAACCGAGAATATAGGCTATTCGCGCGTCTTTTATAACAGTATAGCATAAAATTCGGCGATTTGCGAGAGGCGAGCCGATAAACGCGGAAGAATTTTTGCTTGCACAGTTCCCTGACGGAAAATTTTATGTTCTGTCTTGACAAGCCCGCCGAAAAGGTGTATATTAAGCTGAATTTTGAAGCCGTTTTATCATAACGGCATATTTTTCCATGAGGTATTGGTATGAAACGTATCAGCAGAAATGCCTTTATTAAACTTTTCAGCGCTGTTCTTTGCGCTGTGCTGTTATTTGGAGCTTGCCCGACGGTCGCATTTGCGGGCGAGGATGAGCTTTCGGACGACATTATTATACTTTACACCAACGATATACATACATATATTGATAAGACCTTGAGTTATGACGTTGTCGCTGCGATCAAGGACGAGCTTCAGACGCGTTATAAATACGTATTTTTGGTAGACGCGGGCGATCACATACAGGGCACTGCTTACGGTTCTATGGATAAAGGCAGATCTGTGATCGAGATGATGAACGCGGCGGATTACGACGTTGCAACTCTCGGTAATCACGAGTTCGATTACGCAATGCAGGGATGCTTAAACGCGATCGAGTGGGCTGAGTTCCCGTATATCTCCTGTAATTTTTATCACGAGGAGAACGGTGTGCGCGGCGAAAACGTGCTTCCCTCATACGTGATGTTCGACTGCGGCGGTGAGAAGCTCGCTTTTGTCGGAATTACCACTCCTGAGACATTTTCAAAATCAACGCCCGGATATTTTCAGGACGAGAACGGAAATTATATATACGGAATTGCGGGCGGCGACGACGGGGCGATTCTTTATGCCGATGTTCAAAAAGCTATCGACGAGGCGAAGGCCGCGGGAGCTACCGAAGTGATCGCGCTCGGACATCTCGGCGTGGATATGTCGTCTACTCCGTGGACGAGCGAGGAAACGATAGCTGCGGTCGTCGGGCTCAGCGCGTTTATCGACGGACATTCGCATACGGTTATAAAAGCTAAGACGGTTGCGGACAAAAACGGCGAAAACGTGCTGTTGACTCAAACGGGAGAGTATTTCGATCGTATCGGCGTGATGCGTATTGCGGCTGACACCGGCGAGATCACCACGGATTTTATCGAATATAATGAAGCTGACAGCAGTTTGCGTTCGGAGATATATTCGTCGGCTACTTTGCCTTCTGACGCCGGCGTAAAGGCGAAAAAAGACGGATTTATAAGCGAGATAGACGAAAAGCTCGGAGAGACCGTAGGCTCTGCCAATATCATACTCGATAATTACGACGCGGAAGGAAACAGATTGGTGCGCGGCCAGGAAACCAATTCCGGGGATTTTTCCGCAGACGCGCTGTATTATCTTTTTGACAGCATAGGGCTCAACGTCGACGTTGCGATCATGAACGGCGGAGGCATACGCAATCGCGCGCTTACGGGCGACATGACGTATAAGAACTGCAAAGATATGCAGCCGTTCGGCAATGTTGCCTGCCTTTTGACAGTAAACGGACAGCAGATACTCGATATGCTTGAATGGGGAGCGAGATATGTCGGACGCGAAGAAAACGGTTCTTTCCTGCACGTATCGGGCCTCAGATATAAAATAGATGTCTCCGTGCCCGATACCACGAAGGAGGATGAAAAGGGCGTTTGGATCTCAGGACCTGAAAAATACAGAGTCTACGACGTGACCGTTTACGATAAGGCCACGGATTCATGGGCGCCTTTGAAGCTTGACGCCGAATACAATCTCGCGGGATTTAATTATACCTTGCGCGACCTCGGAGGCGGCTTTGCGATGCTTGACGGCGCGGTAAACGTGCTCGATTATGTAATGGAAGACTATATGACGCTCGCGAATTATATTTCCGCGTTTGAGGGGGCTACCGTAAAGGCGGACAATTCTCCGCTTCTCTCGAAGTATCCGGGAATGAATATCAATTACGCGAATGTTAACGGCGACGGCAGGATCACGATAACGAGCGGGGCGGGGGATCCCGACGCTCCGGATTCTCCTGAAACCGGCGACGGCGTTTGGGTATATATGTGCGTGCTTGCCGTGCTCGGCGGAGCGTGCGGCGCCGCATTTATTTCGGAGCGCTCGAAAAAACGAATATAAGTTTTGTAAAAAAGCAGCTTGTTGCCGTGCGCATGAAATCGACAGCTGCGAACAAAAATTAGATAAAACAGGCGATTGGGGCTTCGGACAGATATCGCCTGTTTTTCGCTTTGTTGGGGTGAGAAATACGTCAGCTACATTCCAAATTAGCATTATTGTACCGCAATTTTCGCCGAATCCGTTGAAAAGCATACCAAAGCTGTGGTATGCTGTATACACAGCACGGATGGAGGTATGGCAGATGAAAGTGATCATTGGGGCGGGGAAAACTGCCTACGAGGGTTGGGTAAGCACACAGGAAAATGAGCTTAATTTACTTG
>CAYXNQ010000039.1:0-11093 GCA_964466545.1 uncultured Lachnospiraceae bacterium
AACAAGGCGCATCGAAACATTCGCACGCACCTTTTGAGAATGATTATTATGAATTGCCCGCGACCGCACGCGGAAGATGCGCTTATTTCCGAAATGTATATACAGATATAGCTTATTCCAAATTTTCGCAAGCGGCTTTGGTTAATACGGCATCTTACCATCAAACATTCGCCTCCGCCTGCGAAGATGTCGCTTCCGGAATATCGGAATATTGCATAATGCCGATCTATTCATCGCTTGACGGAGACATCAGCTCTTTTTATAAATTGGCTGACAGATATGATTTGAAAATTGCGCATCAATGCCGTGTGCAATTCAACGATGATGAACCTATCACCGATTACGCCTTGTTTGCAAGAAATATTCTGTATAACAGCGATTCTGCTTTCGAGGAGATTTCCGTTGATTATCCGAGAAAAGCACTTGTTTCCGAATTAATTACAGCTCTGCATATTCTCGGCGCTATTCCGACAAAATTTGTATATACGCCGACAGGCTACTCCAGCGATTATATGCGAATTAAACTTGCACTTAATATTTCAAGTTCTGCACCTGAACTGTTGGCTGAATACTTGGATGCAGTTGGCCTTACTTATGAGATACTCGGGATCTATAATATACTGGCATAAATAATTTTTACACATTATTCCTCAAGGAGTCTTTTATGGAAAATTTTGAAATAATGCGCGAGCGCTGGCTTAACAGCGAACTTGTTACAAATCAAGAAAAGAATCAAATCGAGGCAATGTCATCGGAAGAAACAAAAGCTTTATTTTCCTCCACGCTCTCTTTCGGCACAGCTGGGCTACGTGCAAAAATGTCTCCCGGCCTTGCGGCGATGAATACACTGACTGTTGCCCATGCAACCGCGGCATTAGCTGAATATGTTCTATCTTTAGGTAATGCTGAAGCCTCGAAAGGCGTAGCTATAGCATATGACAGCAGAAATAATTCACGCGAATTTGCATATAGATCTGCGCAGGTATTAACAGCAAAAGGAATAAAAGCATATATATATCCGGATCTTCGCCCCACGCCCATGCTCTCTTTTGCGGTCAGATATCTGAATTGTACTGCTGGAATCAATATTACAGCCTCTCACAATCCAGCAGAATATAACGGATATAAAGCATATGGAAGCGATGGAGCCCAGCTTTCGCCAGAAACCGCTTCTATTGTTGCAAGCTATATGAAGCAAATGGATATATTTGACGATGTTCCGACGCCGGCTCAGGCTGACGAAGCACTCATCGTAACTCTCGGAAACGAAATACACGAGGCATATATCCAAGCGGTACTCGAACAAAGGGTAAATCCCGATGCCGCGTTGGAGCCTATAAATATCGTCTATACGCCGCTATACGGTTGCGGTTCGACTGTCGTTCCTGAAGTCTTGAAGCGTGCAGGATATAACGGAATATATCCCGTTGAATCCCAGATGAAGCCAAACGGTGATTTCCCCGGAATTAAAAATCCAAATCCAGAATTTCCCGATGCATTCGTTCAGGCAATCAAGCTTGCCGACTCCGTAAGTGCCGATCTGATCATTGCAACAGACCCTGACGCAGACAGAGTAGGATGTATGTCAAGAGACACCGACGGCAAATTTGTGTGCATAACCGGAAATCAAATGGGCGCACTGTTGATAGACTATATTATTACAGCGTACAACGCAACCTCAACTATGCCTGCCGCCCCATATGTTGTAAAATCATTAGTATCGACGAAGCTTGCCGAAAAAATTTGCGTTAGCAACAACGTCCGAATATTTGACGTTCCTACCGGATTCAAATTCATCGGCGAAACTATAGAAAAGCACCTGAAAGCAAACGACGGTACATTTATCTTCGGATTTGAAGAAAGCTACGGATATCTGAAGGGCAATTACGCGCGTGATAAAGACGCCGTCGTTGCAACATTGCTGATTGCTGAGATGGCTGCATATTATAAAAAGCACGGTATGACGCTTTCCAATGCACTTGAGGGTCTGTACAAAAAATACGGTTATTATTTTGAACGTGTTTTCTCAATATCCGTCACCGGATTTGATGCTGCTGAAAAGCTCGAAAAAATGCTTTCAGCTCTTCGTACTGCCGCTCCTAAAAAAATCGCCGGAGTTAAGCTTAGCGAAGTCAGAGATTATCTATCTTCAACTATAACATATCACGACGGTACTACATGCGCAACTGGACAACCGACTTTGAATATGCTGTACTATGTACGGGAAGATGGCGCAACCATCATAATCAGGCCCTCCGGCACAGAGCCGAAAGTAAAAGTCTACATCATGGCACACGCCAATTCACCGGCCGTATGTACGGCAACACTTGAATCTATTGAGTATGCAATGCGTGAACTTTTAGCATGATGATCGGGAGTGAATAACATGATGACAAATGTTTGCGCCGAAAAATATTCGGAAGAATGGGCCGCACTTGAAAACGAATGTAGGCAATGCGAAAAATGTGCTCTTGCAAAGACAAGGACCAACTGCGTTTTCGGTGTCGGAAATCGAAACGCTCGATTGATGTTTATCGGTGAAGCTCCGGGCAAAGACGAGGATCTGTCCGGAATACCGTTTGTCGGAGCGGCAGGAAAACTGCTCGACAAATATCTTACAGCTGTAGATATTGATAGAAATGAAGTCTATATTGCCAATATTTTGAAATGTCGGCCACCGCAAAATCGCGATCCACTCCCCAATGAGCAGGATGCCTGTATTGCGTATCTTAGGGAACAGGTTCGATTAATTAAACCCGCGCTTATAGTTTGCCTTGGAAGGATATCAGCTGCACGGATAATTCACGATAATTTCAAAATTTCGCAGGAGCATGGCGTGTTTGTTCGCAAGGGTAACTATTTGATGACCGCAGTATATCATCCGGCAGCGCTTCTCAGAGATCCGCGCAGGCGTGAGGATATGCTGAAAGATATGAAGCAGATAAAATATTATCTTGATGAAATAAAAAACGGAAGGATGTAACATTACATATGAAAAACAGATCAGAATTCGATAAGAAATTTCAGTGGGCGACCGAAGACATTTTTGCAACTAAAAACGACTGGGAAGCCGCCTTTTCGGAGGTAGAAGCTTTAATACCGACGATTGCCGAAAGAGCGGGGAAGAGTAACATAAGTGCTGAAGAACTCAAAAAAACTCTCGATATCTTTTTTGAAGCTTCTCAGAAAGAAGAGCTTATATACATATACGCGATGCTTCATAAAGATTCTGACGGCGGAAATCCCGAATATCAGGAAATGCAGGAACGTGCAATTGGCATGATGGTAAAGTTGCAATCCGCCGCAGCTTATCTGGAACCTGAAATTTTGAATATTGCGCCGGAAAAACTTACCGGCTATATGTCCGAACCATATCTGAAAAAATATGCACACACAGTTGAATCCATAACCCGCATGCGTGATCATATTTTAGAGTCCGATAAAGAGCTGTTACTATCCAAGATGAGTGATGCCTCGGGAACTCCCTCCGGCGTATACGGAATGTTGACAAACGTTGATATGGAATTTCCTGAAATCAAAGACGACGACGGAAATGATGTAAAACTTACGCATGGAAATTTCGGCGTTTATCGTGAAAGTAAAAACAGGGAAGTGCGCGAAGGAGCATTCCGAGCTTTCTTCGGTGAATACAAGCGATACATCAACACGCTCGCCGCGCTCTACAGTGGATCTGTAAAATTTGATAATTATTATGCTGATATAAGAAATTTCGGTAGCGCGTGCGAAAAAGGATTAAATTCAAACAATGTCCCGCTTGATGTTTATAACAATCTTATCGAAGCAATTCACGAAAGCTTGCCTTCAATGCGTAAATATATCGAGCTTAGAAAAAAGGTCATGAAGCTTGACAAGATCGATATGTTCGATATGTATGTTCCGATCGTGGCAGATGTTGATTTTGATATGCCGTATTCGCAAGGTTGTTCGATCGTAAAAGAAGCGTTAAAACCGCTTGGAGATGATTACGTTAGTGTAATCGAAAAGGCTATGACCGAGCGCTGGATCGATGTTTATGAAAATAAAGGAAAGCGTTCTGGCGCATATTCATGCGGAGTTTACGGAGTACATCCGTATGTTCTGTTAAACTATACAGATAAGCTCGACGATGCATTTACATTGGCTCATGAATTGGGGCACGCCATGCATTCATATTTATCAGGAAAAAGTCAAGAATATTGCAACGCCGATTACAAAATAATGGTTGCCGAAGTAGCTTCGACTGTTAACGAAGTCCTGCTTACGATGCATCTTCTGAAAAACGAACCCCAGAAGGATCGTCGAGCCGCCATCCTCAATCACTTGCTTGAAGGATTCAGAACTACAGTATATCGTCAAACATTATTTGCAGAGTTTGAAAAGAAAGCTCATGAGCTTCAGCAAGCAGGCACACCCCTTACTGCAAAAATGCTTTCCGATCTATATTATAGCCTCGTAAAGCTTTATTACGACGGCGCGGACGCTGACGAGCTTGTCTCGTATGAATGGTCGTATATACCGCATTTTTACACTCCGTTTTATGTTTACCAATATGCAACCGGATTTTGCAGTGCGGTCGCGATCGTCAAAAATATTCTTGAAACAGGAAATGCTGATAATTATCTTAGGTTTTTGTCTTTGGGAGGAAGTGATTACCCACTTGAAGAACTAAAAGTTGCCGGCATTGATCTTACAAAGCCCGATACTGTAAAAAATGCTCTCGCAATGTTTGATGAAACAATAGACGAACTTGAAAAACTCTTAAGCTAAGAACTAATAAAAAACACACGGATGATGTTCTCAACCGTGTGTTTTTATTTAGAACTTTACTGAGATATCGAGTCTACGATACCGTTTGCCCACTCCAAAACATTTTTACGCTCATCAGCAGATATCTTTCCGCCGAATATACCACATTTTACCATATACTCATTTTCAATAATATGAGTACCGGTATTTATGAGCGCGTCTTTGATTACTTTGTATCCGCGTGAATCCTTGTTGCCGTCGATCAGCAATGCAACATTTTCGCTCTGATTAGGATAAAGTCCGTTGCAAAAACGTCTAAGCTCATCCGTGGGCTCACCTTTAAGCGAAAGACAAAGAATCACAAGTTTCTCCTTATCGGCAGGATACGCAGGCGGGATACTGTCAACAAGACGACACTTAAATTCATCCGAAAGCGCGGATGCATACGATTTCATTTTTGCTTTTGATGACGAACACATTACACGAATTTTCAAAATTAATAATACCTCAACAATCTTGTATAATAAATAAATTATACATTTAATCATTTGATAAATCCAGTTTGATATTGTGAATCTTTTTGAAATTTTATATAATCGCAAGGCCAAACAGCCCAAGGTGAGACTGATTTTATGATATAATTCTAAAAATCAGTTCCCTTAATTATACAAAACTTACGTTTTGTATAATTAAGGGAACGCAAACTCCCTGCCGCAGACACTATATATCTGCGGCAGGTGCTGTACGTTAATTTATGCGTTTAACCCTAACTTTTCGATTGATATCTCGCGCATCTTGTATTTCAAAATTTTACCGGCTGCGTTCATCGGAAATTCCTCAACGAATACGAAATATCGCGGAACTTTATGCATTGCCATATTCGAGCGACCGTATTGCTTCATTTCTTCTTCGCTCGATTCAACGTCGTCTTTCAAAATTATCCATGCGCAGCATTCTTCACCGTAGCGTGCGTCTGGAACGCCGACTACTTGTACATCCTTAATTTTCGGATGCGTGAGATAAAATTCCTCAATCTCTCTCGGATAAAGATTCTCGCCGCCGCGGATTATCATATCCTTTAATCTGCCTGTTACCTTGTAATATCCGTCTGGCGTTTTGCAGCAAATATCACCGCTGTGAAGCCATCCGTCTTTATCTATCGTTTGTTCGGTAGCTTTCGGCATTTTGTAATATCCTTTCATGATATTAAAACCGCGGGCTACGAATTCCCCATTTTCTCCATCCGGCATTTCTTCGCCTGTTTCAGGGTCAATTATTTTACACTCGACACCCGGAAATGCGCTTCCAACAGTTTCCACACGGTGATCTATATCTTCGTTAACTTCGCCCATCGTACATCCGGGCGACGCTTCTGTCTGGCCGTAAACACTTAAGATTTCTGTCATGTGCATCTCGTTTGCCGCTCTGCGCATGAGATCGCTCGGACAGTTAGCTCCCGCCATTATTCCTGTTCGTATGTGCGAAAAATCTGTTTTCGCAAAATCTTCATGGTTGAACATTGCTATAAACATGGTCGGAACGCCGTTAAAGCACGTTATGCGTTCGTCGCTTATGCAAGCAAGCGACGATTTCGGCGAAAAATACGGCATGGGACAGATCGTACCGCCGTGCGTCATGAGATTTGTCATTGACAACACCATTCCGAAGCAGTGCAACATCGCAACCTGAATCATCATTCGGTCGGCGGTGTAGATATCCATTCTGTCTCCTATGATCTTACCGTTGTTGACGATATTCCTGTGTGTAAGCATCACACCCTTCGGGAATCCGGTTGTGCCTGAGGTGTACTGCATATTACAAACGTCGTCCGGCTTAACAGCGGCGGATCGCCTGCGAACCTCCTCTTTCGGTACTAATGCAGATTTTTCAAGCATTTCCCGCCATTCGAGGCAACCCGTCATTTTGAAACCGACAGTTATAACGTTGCGGAGAAAAGGTAGCTTTTGTGAATACAAAGGAGAGCCTGGAGATGTGGTTTTTAATTCCGGGCAAAGCTCCTCGATAATATTTTTGTAATTAGAATCTTTGCAACTTTCGATCATTACGAGAGTATGGGTATCGGACTGGCGCAGCAAATACTCAGTCTCGTGAATCTTATATGCAGTATTTACAGTGACGAGGACAGCGCCTATCTTTACGGTAGCCCAAAAAGTTAAAAACCATTGCGGTACATTTGTGGCCCAAATAGCAACATGATGTCCGGGCCTTACCCCCAGCGCTATCAATGCTGCGGCAACTTGATCTACGTCTTCCCTGAACTCAGCATAAGTCCGCGTATAATCGAGAGTCGTATATTTGAAAGCGTACTGATCAGGATACCTTTCCGCCATTTCATCAAGTACCTGCGAAAATGTCATATCCAGAACATCGTACTTTTTCCACGGGAAAGTACCGCTTTTATCGCGATTGTAATATACATTTTTCGGTTTTACATCGGCGCTGATTATATTTTTGATATAGTTTACAAAATGCGTTAGAACGATGTCCTCGCTTGGAACTTCTTCGTTCCAAGAAGCCGATATATAACCGTCGAAATTCAGAGATCGTAAAGCGTTGAGACAATCCTTAATTGGCAAATCACCGTCTCCAAGAAGAACACAACGGTCACCTTTTTTATCTCCGAGACGAACAAATTTAATATACGCGCCGAGATTTTCAATCGTTTTGTCAGGTTCTTCGTGCGCGCGGAAATAAGTTTCTCTGATATTCCAAGCTACACCGAGAGAAGATGTCTTGAATTTATTTATAAAATCAAGCATAACCGAAGTGTCCGCGGTATTGTTATATGTTTCGATCAAAATCGTTACGCCTGCTTTTTCTGCATTACGTAGCATCGACGAAAACTCGGAAACGATGCTGTCGGAGGACGCTACATCGGATATCCGAATAATAACATACTCGGCACCGATATCCTCAGCGCATGTAATATATTGTGCGAGAGAATCAAATGACGCTTTATCGGCGAGTTCATTCGGCATAGTCAATGCCGATACGGCTATGTGCCTGTTAACGAGCTTTCTGTGCGCGGAATCGACATCAGCGGCATTTATTAATCCGTCCGGATGTCTGACTTCTTCATTATGAATATCATAAATTTCAAATGCGGAAAAGCCGTACTCTACTGTTTTATCGCAAAGCTCCAAAAATGAAGCTGTATGCACATTTTTTGTTGAAAACGAAAATTTCATATTCAATTCTTTGCCTCATATATGATTTTATTAAGAGCATTGATATATGCCCGAACGCAAGCGCCAACTATATCCGTAGAAATTCCGTTTCCCACATAAAGCTTTCCGTCTGCGCGGAGCCTGATCAGTGCCGAACCGAGCGCTTCCCTGCCCTCTGTAACAGCCTGTATCCTGAAATCGTCAAGCTCATACTTGTGACCGATTATTTGTTCAATAGCATGAAATGCTGCGTCGATCGGTCCGTCGCCAACGCTGACACCGCTCAACTGCTCACCATCACGCTCAAGTGTAATATTGGCTGTTGCCGTAATTATATTACCGCTGTTAACTACATAGCTTACAATGTGATACGTTGACGGTACTTGCATTGCACTTGAGGCCACGACAGCCTCAAGCTCTCGCGTGCCGATGAATTTTTTCTTCACTATAAGACGTTTGCAAGATTCAAAAACTCTGCCGTAGTCCTGTTCATCCAGAATATATCCGAGGCTCTCTACCGCCGAGGTAACGTCAGCAAGCGTTGCATTTTCGTTGAGCGTTATTTCGTCTGACGTGTTTGATATATGTTCCGAGGTCTTATTAGGCTCAAAATCGGCCGATACATCCGACATAATATTGTGTACAGCGGTAATATCGACGTTCGAGCCGATGTCAAGCTTATCTCCGCGAGCTCTTATGATTTCCGCTATCACATCAATAGACGGGATGTTTTTTGACGATGAGGAAGTTTTGATTCCATCAGCACCGGAAGAAATTGCAGCAACGCTGTTGGCGGCGGCCATGGCAAGCTTATCCGAAGTCAACACATATATCTTTGCCTCACATGATTGCTTAACCTTTTTTATAAGCTCGGCAAATTCATCTGAGAAATAATCTCCGCAGTCATCGCATACGGTTACGGCGTAAGCACCGTTTTCAGCCGCAGCTACGCAACATTCCTGAACAAATTCAGGATGTGCGCGAGACGCATCTTTCGCTACAAATTCCACTTTAGCAGAAAAACCGGATGCAAAAGCGCAGAGATCTTTTATCAGCTCAAGCATCTTCGCTTCCTTATAATGATATGTATATTCCATCTGAACCGTAGATATCGGCAATTCAATTCTTATACAAGCGTTTGCCTTTTGTATGCACTCTGCCGCTCGCGATATGCTTTCGTGGGTATCTCCGCCGCAAACAGAAATCATTGATGATTTTAACGAGGAAGCAATTGTCTTAAAAACGACTTCATCTTCCTTACTACCGGAGGGGGTGCCGAGTTCGATAGCGTCTGCGCCGGCAAGCTCAAGCCTTTTAGCAATATTTAGTTTATCTCTAAACGTCAGTTCCTTTTCTGTATCATGTTGTGCAGATACAAGCGTCATGTCGGCAATAAAAATCTTTTTCATACAAATGCTCCTTAATTTATGGAATAAAAAATCCCGCAGAGAGATTTCTCTGCGGGATGATCAACAAAAATCGACCACGGTACCACCCGTATTGCTTCATAACGAAGCCACTCATCAGAGTCATAACAAACTCCTGAAGCTATGACGGGCTCACCCGTAATTCCTTACTCGACTTACTTTCGGGAATTCTGCTCAGATAGGAGACAATGTAAGATATGTTTGTTGCCTTTCACCTCACGGCAACTCTCTGAAAGAACATTCCCCTTACACTTAATATCTTCAACGCATTTGTTTTTTGATATTATATCTTAAATTTTTCTATCTGTCAAGAGAAAAAATAAATTTTTCAAAAAATTTTATAATCTCCGTCACTGCCAATTTTATTGCAATTTGCGTTCAACCTAAAATACGTAACCTATAAATTGAAACTTCACATTCTAATTTCGATTTTGAAAAATTGTTCTTGTAAATTGACTTGTCGCATTATTTTATCTACAATCTTTCCTAACATTTTTCCCTCTCAGATTCGCCTCTACCGTTTAATTGTGTCAATAATGTTGATCCGGCTTATCCTGCGGCGAAAATATATTGAAAAAAACAAACCCTATCAGTAGTCCACGCACGCAAAAGCCAAGAATTCGAACCAAGCGTAGTGATGCTGCAGGTTGCTTATACCGACTAATCGAAAAAAATACACACAATATATGTTCCGAACAGCGAATCGATCAGACCGAACCAAATCGAATACCAGGTAAAAAAGAAGCATTCTATGCCGACCGTTTTTTTGAAGCTCGCTGTTTTGCATGCCTATAGATTTGCAGATCGCAAATTCGGGCTTGCGCTGTTCGATGTTTTGATGTATGGAGCCCAAGGAACAAAAGATAAATACAAAGACGAAATATACCATAAACAAAGCTAAAAGTACGCAAACGGACCCCAAATCTTATTAACTCCATTCAAACTGTTCCGTTTGTCGAGCTCATACCAAAAAGGAAAGAGGAAAAATGAGTGGACTGTCAAAAAGAATATTGTTCCGCCGGAGAGAGCCAACGATATGGCGCAATATTTCCATTTGTTGTTATAGTTCTGTCCGGCCAACATACCGAGCCTTCCGAAGAGTTTTCCCACAAATTCGGACAAAAAGGATTACTTCAACGAAATGTTAATTTGATTGTTTGTTTTGATCGTTTCAAGGATTGAAAACTTTTTCATTAAAGTGTTCATCATAAAGTGTTCATGTGGAGATCGCATCGGGCGGCATTATGAGGGGATTTATGTCTATTCCCTGTAATATGTGGTTTACGATGAAAAGGAAGATAGAATCTTTCTTGGAGTGTACGTTCAAACTTTACGACGTACCGCAAGAAAAAATAGCGGAAGCAATTGAGTTTGTATCTCAATTTGATTTTGTAACAATTGCACGGGAAACCATAGAGCATATGCTTTCCGAGCTTGAAAAAATTGAAGAAAAGTAAAGTATAAAAAATACAAAAATTTGTGGAAAAGGAGTTGACAAGTATGCCAAAGTTTGCGACAATCGTTAGCAAGCAACATACATACATACATGCAGACAGGTAACTACTGCCTTTTTTTCGCATACAATATCCTTTTTAATAGGTCGCTGAACGGGACGTGCTACGCCCCTGTTTCAGCGACTTTTGTTATATAACGAGAAAATTTTCAAAAAAGAACAAGGAGTATTTATGAAAAGAAAAATTACGACGATTTTATTGGCAATGCTTTTGGTCGT
>CAYXNQ010000040.1:0-3465 GCA_964466545.1 uncultured Lachnospiraceae bacterium
ATTATTGCTCAACTTCCTGCATAACGAAAGCTTCGAGGACGTCGTTTTCCTTTATATCGGTAAACTTTTCAAGTCCTATACCGCACTCGTAGCCGGATACAACTTCGCGAACATCGTCCTTAAAGCGTCTGAGCGAGGATATCTTATCTTCAAATACAACGATTCCGTCACGCACTACGCGGATCTGCGACGCGCGTGTGATCTTGCCGTCGGTGATGTACGATCCGGCGATCGTGCCGACGTTGGGAACTCTGATGGTCTGACGAACCTGCGCGTGACCGAGAAGCACTTCGGTGAATTTAGGTGCAAGAAGTCCCTTCATTGCCGCTTTTACTTCATCGGTGATCTCGTATATGATACGGTAAGTTCTGATCTCGACCTTCTGTCTTTCGGCTGCGTCGAGCGCATTTCTGTCAGGACGCACGTTGAAGCCGACGATCAGCGCGTTTGAAGCGGAGGCGAGCAATACGTCGCCTTCCGTGATTCCGCCGACAGCCGAGTGGATAACGCGCACTCTCACTTCTTCGTTCGTGAGCTTTTCAAGCGCTTCCTTAACAGCTTCAGCGGAGCCGCCGACGTCCGCTTTAACGATAATGTTAAGCTCCTTGACGCCTTCGTTGATCTGCGCGAAAAGATCGTTGAGATTGATCCTCTGATTTGAGCTGAACTGAGCTTCCTTTGCTTTCGCGTGACGCTGATCGGCAAGCTCGCGCGCCATACGTTCGTCCTCTACTGCATTAAGCTCATCGCCCGCCTGCGGAACTTCGCCGAGGCCGGTGATTTCAACGGGGATAGACGGACCTGCTGTTTTGATAGACTTGCCCTTGTCGTCGATCATTGCACGTACACGACCTACGGATTCGCCGGCTATAACAACATCGCCGACGTGAAGCGTTCCGTTCTGCACGAGTACCGTTGCGACAGGACCGCGGCCGCGATCGAGTTTAGCCTCGATAACGATACCCTTTGCTCTGCGGTCTGGGTTAGCTTTTAGCTCGCGCATATCTGCGACCAAGAGTACGCTTTCAAGAAGATCGTCAATACCCTTGCCGGTAAGCGCGGATACGGGAACGCATATGGTGTCTCCACCCCATTCTTCCGGTACAAGATCGTACTTGGTGAGGTCGCTCTTGATAGCATCCGGATTTGCTGTGGGCTTATCCATTTTGTTGATCGCTACAACTATATCGATTCCTGCGGCTTTCGCGTGGTTGATAGCTTCTACGGTCTGGGGCATGATGCCGTCGTCCGCTGCAACTACAAGTATTGCGATATCCGTGGATTTAGCTCCGCGAGCGCGCATCGCTGTGAACGCCGCGTGACCGGGAGTGTCAAGGAAGGTGATATCGCGACCGCCGGCGTTGACTGTGTATGCTCCGATGTGCTGTGTGATTCCGCCTGCCTCGCCTGCGGTGACTTTGGTGTGACGTATTGCGTCGAGAAGCGAGGTTTTGCCGTGGTCAACGTGTCCCATGACGCATACGACAGGTGCTCTCGATTTGAGATTATCTTCACTGTCCTCGCTTGTATCAAAGAGCTTATCTTCAATCGTTACGACTACTTCGCGAGTTACCTTTGCGCCAAGCTCATCTGCAACAAGATATGCGGTGTCATAATCTATTATCTGGTTTACCGACGCGATCATTCCGAGCATCATAAGGCGCTTGATGACCTCTGCGGCGGTAACCTTGAGGCGAGAGGCAAGCTCGCTGACGGATATTTCGTCTGGAATCGTAATGCTGAGCTGTTGTTTTTTCGCTTTTTCGAGATTGGCGCGGCGAAGCTTTTCCATTGCGATAGCTTCTTTATCCTTGGGACGTGCGCCGCGTGCGTCTCTGGTATTTTGCTTTTTGAGCTTCTGCTTAAGCGCCTGCGATTCCGGGATAACATCAGGCGCAATGTTGTCGAGACGCTCGTCGTATTTAGAAAGATCTACAGCCGTAGAACGAGTATCTACGACGCGAGTTCCGCCTGTGCGTCTGCGTTGATTCTGCTGTTGAGGCTGAGGCGGATTTTGCGGGCGCGTCTGTGTGTTCTGATTCGGCTTTGCCATAGCGGCATTTCGAGGATCTTGGGGTTGACGATTCTGGAACTGATTTCTTCCATCTTGCGCGGTACGGGTTTGAAACTGATTTCTTCCGTCCTGGTTCTGACGATTCTGGAACTGGTTTCTTCCGTCCTGCGCGGTGCGATTTTGAAATTGGTTTCTGCTGTCTTGGTTCTGACGATTTTGAAATTGATTTCTGTTGTCCTGATTCTGACGGTTCTGGAACTGATTTCTGTTGTCTTGCATAGTTTTATTCTGATATTGAGGCTTGCTTGTCTGCGCCTGAGGTATCTGCTGTTTTGCAGCGGCCTTTTCGGCAGCGGCCTTTTCAGCAGCGGCTTTTTCGGCAGCGGCTTTTTCGGCAGCGGCTTTTTCGGCAGCGGCTTTTTCGGCAGCGGCCTTTTCGACAGCGGCTTTTTCGGCAGCAGCTTTTTCAGCGGCAGCTTTTTCAGCAGCAGCCTTTTCGGCAGCGGCCTTTTCGGCAATTTTTGCAAGCTCTGTTTCCGATCTGATGTAGAATGAACCGTCGAGATAACGGTCGAGATTCTTTATCTGTTTTTCGCGAGTCAATTCATCGAATAACAGGTTGATCTCGTCCGCTTCAAGCACAGCCATTGTTGTCTTTGCTCCAACTCCGGTTTTTTCGAGTACACCGAGTAACTCCTTACTCTTCATTCCCAGATCTTTAGCTAATTGATTGACACGGAACATAGATGTTTGCGCCATAAATAATCCCCCTGTAATCGTTAGAATTACGATAGTGTGTATTTGCGGTTAGGCTTGTGTTTCAAGCTTTGATAAAATCGCGTTTTCAAGCGACGCGTCGCCTATCGCGGCAACTGCGAGCGCGCCGTCTCTGCCCGTAGCTTTTGCGAGTTCTTCCGACGTAAGCGGAAGGATTATGCATTTTCGCTTGTAATAATCGCATTTGTCCGAGATGAGCTTTATAGTTCGTTCGGACGCATTTGACGCGATATAAGCTGTACAGGGCATTTTTCGTATAAGCTCAAGCGCTGCGTCGCTTCCGCATTTCAGCTTGCCTGCTTTTTTGGCAATGCCGATCATTCCCGCGAGTGCGCGCTGAGACGGATTCAATTTTCCGCCGAGCTTTTCTCGGCTTCGAGCTGTGCGATCTCCTGTTCAAGTTGCAGGATCAGCTCGGAAGGAATTTCGGCTTCGAGGCTGTGTGTGAGTCTGTTTGCCTTGCAGGCTTTTTTGAAGCAGGCCGCGCTCTTGCATATATATGCTCCTCTGCCGGACTTTTTGCCGGTCGGATCGACGGATACGCTTCCGTCGGGGGCGCGGACTATGCGGAGAAGCTCTTTTTTCGGAAAAGCTTCATTGCAACCGATACATTTGCGCGTCGGAGTTTTTTTATTGATCATCGCAGATTATACGCCCTTTATGTCGATTTTGTA
>CAYXNQ010000040.1:3565-10827 GCA_964466545.1 uncultured Lachnospiraceae bacterium
TCCTGTATTTCGGGTACGACAAGCTCAAACATACGCTTGATCATGTTAGGCTGTATGCGCGAAAGCGTTACGAGCGGGCCGGTCGTTTGATCGGGGCGGCGAACTTCGGTTATGAAGACCTTAACTCTGTCGCCTACGGCAAAGCTTTCGCCGGGAATCTGTTCGGATTTGAGCAGGACTGTCTCGCTTGTTCCGGTATCCACGATTATGTCGCCGGTGTTATCGTTGACCTTTGTGACAAGGGCTGTAACGATCTCCTCGCGCTTTTTCTCGTATTCGCGAATGATATTATTCTTTTCAGCTTCGCGTATTCCTTGGACGATGACCTGCTTTGCGGCTTGTGCGCTGAGTCTACCGAAGGTCTTTGTTTTCATTTCGACTTCGTAAACGCCGCCCAACTCGTATTTGCGGCTGATCTTTTTAGCTTCCTCCAGAGATATCTGAGTCTTGGGATTTTCAACCTCTTCGACGATATCGAGACAGCGATATACCCTTACTTCCTTTTTGTTTTCGTCGATCACAACGTGTACGTTTGCGCAATCGGTCTCCTTTTTAACAGCACTTGTGAGAGCGGCTTCGACTCGCTCATACATATACTGCTTGGGAATTCCTCGTGTTTTTTCGAGAGCGTCAAGCGCGTCAAAAAATTCGGCGTTCATTTATACAACCTCCTGCCGCGTCAGCGGCAATTATCACTGAAATATTATTAATTGTTGATTAGATTTATTTGCTGTTCCAGTCAAATACGGTCTCCGCTTTTGATACGGCATTTTTTTCGATGGAGATATCTTTTCCTCCGACCTCTAAGGTTATGAGCCCATCTTGGTAATCTTTTAGGATGCCTTCAAAGCGACGAGTTCCGTCGATGGGGGCGAACAGCATCAGCCGTACTTTTTCTCCGATAGAGGCGGAGTAATGCCAATCAAGTCTCAGCTCGCGCTCAACCCCGGGCGAGGAAACTTCGAGGATGTAGTGTCCCTCGATGATCGCCGCATCGTCGAGAAGCGGATCTATTGCGCGTGAGACCGCCTCGCAATGCTCGATATTTACGCCCTCGGCGTTATCTATCGTTATGCGAAGGATCATATCCGCGCCCTCTTTGACGTATTCGATATCCCAAAGAGAGCAACCGAGCGCTTCAATGGTCGGCGTGATCAGCTCTGCCGCAGCGGCGGCGGTATTTTTATTATTCTTCATTATATATTATGACCTACATTCAAAAAATTAAGAGTGGCGGAACCACTCTTAGACAACATAGTATAACTTACCATATATGATTATATCACGAAAGCGAATGCTTTGCAAGGGCTTTCGTGAAATTTTTATCCGAAATTTTCAGCGGTTTTTTGCGTTTTCCGCTAATAATTCCGCAAAACCGCGAAAGTCGCGTTCGTTTCCGATTGCAAAAGCGCCTTTTTTGACGATAACGGTTGCGCCTTGGCTTAGAGATATTGCGAAGAGCGAGCTTGATTCTTTCACGGATACGATGTCGGAGTAATCGTAGCATATCTCATAGCCGTACTCATTTACCGATATCTTGTCACCGAATGAAACGGTGGTCGCCTTGCTCTCGCCCTTGGCGACGCTCGAAGCCGCGACGAGCCTCGGTGAAAAAAGTATCGTTATTCCGGCGGCGATCAGAAAAACTGAGATGACGGGCAGACATATATAGTATATTTTCGGAGACGGTATAAAGAAAAATGCCGCGATCATTGCGATTG
Organism: uncultured Lachnospiraceae bacterium; assembly: GCA_964466545.1. Lineage (GTDB taxonomy): Bacteria > Bacillota > Clostridia > Oscillospirales > CAG-272 > CAYXNQ01. Next base: position 5,287 of record CAYXNQ010000040.1, read on the forward strand.
CCGCGGTAAATATGCCGACAGCCTGAATTGTGCGGTGCGGATAAACTATCTCGGAATAATATTCAAGCATCAGCTTTTTGTCGGAAGTGTAAGTGTTGACAAAACGCATTTTATCTCCTCGGTTAAAAATCCGATTCCGCCCGAAAAGCAGGGCGGAATCGAACTTAATAATTATTTTTTTGCTTCTTCGCGAGCTTTTTTGATATTCTCACGGTATATTTCGTTTCCCTTTTTAGTATACCACTGATTCAGATCATAGTTCAACTTTCTTTGAAAATCCTTGGTTACATTGGTGACCGTGAGATAAAACGGAATGTAGTTTATGTACGTATCGTTGATAAGGCGTTTGCCTTCTTCGATTCCGTTGAACACCGTATGGAGCGGGAAGTCGTCGGAATAGACTTTTTCGACTTCGATGACGTTTCCGACGTTTTCGCGCGGGATGATATCCTTAGACTGCAGATAATGATTGATAGGAGCGGCGATAAATACTGCAAGGATAAATATGCAGAAAACGCTGATGAAAATTTTATTTCGCATTTTTATATCTCCTTTATATCAAAATCTGAAGTAGATGAACGGATTGTAGGCGCCGAGCGCAAGCTGGGCGGTTCCGATCAGGAATACGATCAAGAGTATTACGTCGTATATCGCGCCGACTGTGTTTTCGCCGATAAGCGCGACCTTTGCTGAGCTTTCGTTGCCGCCGTTTCTTATGCGAGTGAACAGCGCGTTTATTTTCTTTCCGACGAACGGGGCGATCGGCGTTGAAAACAGTATGCCGAAGCCGAGGACGATAAAGAACAGAGTATTGACGTCGGCTCTCATCAAATATGTGAGTGCGGGTACCTTATTCGAGCCGAGCAGACCGTAGCCGCCGAACAGAGCTTTTGAAAATTCCCCTATCTGCGAAAGCGATTCGCAACGGAAGATGACCCAGCCGTACAGAATGAGGAAGCCGGCGTATACGTGACACAGAACCTTGGATTTGTCGAGAAGCTTATGCAGAAACAGCTTTTCGATCACCAGCAGTACGCCGAAATAGAGTCCCCACAAGACGAAATTCCATGCCGAGCCGTGCCACAGTCCCGTAAGGAACCAAACGACAAGGACGTTGCGCAACCATTTTAAGCGCGATACGCGGTTGCCGCCAAGCGGGATATATACGTAATCGCGGAAGAAGGTTGACATGGAGATATGCCATCTTCTCCAAAAATCAGTGATCGATCTGGCAATGTAAGGGTAGTTGAAGTTTTCGAGATAATGGAAGCCCATCATTCTGCCCATTCCGATTGCCATGTCGGAATATCCGCTGAAATCGAAGAATATCTGAAGCGTGTACGCCACGATAGCTATCCACGCGCCCGCCGTTCCGATGTTAGCGGCGGATTCCGCGAACAGCTTATCGGCAGACGCCGCCATTATATTGGCGATTATCGTTTTTTTGCCGAAGCCTACGATAAAGCGGCGGAGTCCGGCGGCAAAATCGTCAAGCGTTTCCGTGCGGTTGTTCAGCTCCTCGGCGACCGTGGTATACCTGACGACAGGTCCCGCGATAAGCTGGGGGAACATTACGACATACGCGCCGAAATTCACGATATCCTTCTGCGGTTCGACCTGACCGCGATATACGTCTATCGAATACGACATGGTTTGGAAGGTGTAGAACGAGATTCCGATCGGCAGTGCAATGTCGATCGCGCCCATATCGAGATTAAATATATTGGATATCGTAAGCGTAGCGAAGCCAAGGTATTTGAAAATGAATAAAAGTCCGAGGTTTCCTATCATTGAGACCCACAGAAAAGCTTTTTTCAGTCTGTCGTTTCCTTCTTTTATTCCCTTGCCGATCATTCTGCCGCAGGTGTAGTCGAGCACGGTGGAATAGATCATTAGAATGAAATATACCGGTTCGCCCCAGGAATAAAAGAGCAGTGACAAAACGAATAAGACGACATTTTTTCCGCGCATTCCGAAAAAGTGTCCTGCAGCGTAGTACAGGAGAAAGAATACGGGAAGAAACGCAAAAACAAAAGTCAAGCTTGAAAATACCATATTTTTCTCCGATCCGTAGGATTACTTTTTGAGATTCAAGCCGTTGATATCGTCGTCGTATATTCCGAGTACGAGACGGCTGCTCATTTGTATAACTATAACGTCGGTAATGCCGTTTTCTTCAACATAGTCAAGGTAGTCGATGTCGTGCAGATTTCTGTTACTGTCGAGATATCTGACGTATGTATTGTCGAAATACTGAGCGAGAGTCTCCATAAGAGGCGGAGAATATGAGTCGCCGATTATCAGAAGATTTCTTCCGGTGTTGTTAGCCGGATTTGTGATCTTCTTTGCGATTCGGTAGAAATAAATGTAGTGACCGTAGGTGTCGCGCTTGTTGTAATTTCCCGCCTGATACAGCGCGATCTGCTCGGCGCGCGTTTTCTTGGCGGAGTAGCTGACACCGTTTTCGATCGTGAAATCCATATCGGGAAGGATAAAATTGAAGATGCCGAAGGTGTCCTTTTGGCTTCTGTCGTTTACGTTGTTAGCGTAAGAGCCGTACCATTCAACGCCTTCAAAGAACAGATGCTCCGTCGGCTCGTTGAGCACGATATCTGAATATTTCTTTTGAAGCATTCCGACAAGGTCGTAGTAAGCTTCAAGATATCCGTATTCGTTCCAGTGGTGGTCGGTGAGATAAAATTTGTCGATCTTATCCTGAATTGAATTGAGCTTAACGTATCCGGAAGAAACGGACGGGTCGAGCTTGTCGAGAAATCCGTTGAACAGCTCGTTTGTCGATTCCATCGGGAATATGTCATAGGACATCTCCGTGTCGGCAAGCTCGGTCGCGAGATAAATATACCAATTGACATTGGTGTTTGCCAGCGCCAGCTCGTTGATCCTGCTTGCCTGATATTCCATATCGGAGTATAGCTCATCTCTGTCCTTTGCCGGTACGCGCGTCAAAAAATTGTATGTCGTAAGGTCGGAGACCTTTGCCGTTATCTTGTAGTAACGAAGCTGCCTGTCGCCCTCAATGTATTCGACGTCGTATTCGGGGATATCGTACAGCGGCTCGCCCTGAGGTCCGAGCTCTTCGGATTCGGATTCAGATTCGGACTCGCTCTGCGATACGGAGTTTGCGGGTTTGTCGCTTTCGTTTCCGTCATTCTCTTTCGGCGTGCAACCGAAAAATGCAGGTGTCAGCGTCGCTATACATAGAAGCAGGGACGCAACGCGTTTGATGTTAAGTTTTCGCATAAAGATCTCCTTAAAATACAGATAAAATCATAAGTACATTATAACAGTATGAAAAAATCGTGTCAAGACTATGAAAAATATCGGACTGACGAAAATCAAGTCGCTTTTTTGTGCAAAACTACAACTGATCGCCTTGGCGGGCCGGAAAGTCAATATATTGCTTTCAAAAAATAAGTTTTTCTAAAATTACTCTTGACAAGCATATGTATTTGTGATATAATACGCTTTGCAATGGGGTATCGCCAAGCGGTAAGGCAACGGACTCTGACTCCGTCATTACCTAGGTTCGAATCCTAGTACCCCAGCCATTAAGGCCCGCACAACAGTGTGGGCTTTACTTTTTAAGCTGTGCGCGGAATTTTGAAATTGTAAAGATCCATGTGAGGTGCTTTTATGATTTTAACGGTCGATATAGGTAATTCAAATATCAATTTCGGCGGATTTTCGGACGGTAAGCTTGTTTTCTCATCATGTATTTCAACCTCCGCTACTATGACGGCGGACGAATGTGCGGCAAAGCTGCTCGCGATATTTAATTTTAAGCTGAAATCTGAAGTAAGGCTTGAGGGTGCGGCGATATCTTCGGTGGTTCCGCCTTTGACCTCAGTTATGAAGCGCGCGCTTCGGGAGCTTTTCGGTATTGAACCTATCACCGTCGGCCCCGGAATAAAAACAGGTCTTTCGATACATTGCGACGCTCCCTCGTCGGTCGGAGCGGATCTGATATGCGCTTCCGTTGCGGCGCGCAGCGAATATCCTCTGCCTGCGCTTATAATCGACATCGGAACGGCTACGAAAATGATACTGATAAGCAAGGACGGTGCGTTTGCTGGCGTTTCGATAATTCCGGGAGTAAGAATGGGACTTGACGCGCTTGCCGAAAGAACGGCGCAGCTTCCGAGGATAAGCCTTGATACTCCGGATGCGATAATCGCAAAAAATACGGTGGACGCCATGCGTTCGGGAGTTGTGTTCGGTAATGCGGCTCTGATTGACGGAATGATAGACAGGATTCGTGAGGAGGACGGCGACGAGCTGACGCTTATTGCGACCGGCGGCCTTGCGGATTTTATAATCCCGCATTGCAGGCATGAGATCGCTCTCGACAGGCAGCTCGTGCTTAAGGGGCTTCTCGCTCTCTATAACAAAAACAATTAAATAGCCGACAATGACTCATTGTTATCTTCTTCCCAAAGGAAGATAAAATAAATTTATGCGTTGTACCGCTTAAGCGGACGACAGCTTGGAGGAACTATGAAAACAATGGCAAAAAACAAAATGTCGACCAAAACGATGGTGCTCGGCGCGGTAATGACTGCACTCGTAGTTGTACTGCAGCTTCTCGGCAACACACCGATCTTCGGCGTATTTTCAACGGCAGTCGCTCTTGTACCGATCGTTATCGGAGCGGCGCTCTGCGGACCCGCAGTCGGCGCATGGCTCGGCGCGGTATTCGCGACAGTGGTGTTGGTATCCGGCGGAGCGAATCTTTTCTTTATGTTCAGTATCCATGGAACGATAATCACAGTGCTTGCAAAGGGTATTCTTTGCGGTCTTGTGTCGGGGCTTGTGTACAAGCTTTTGCTTAAGGTCAAGCTGAAGGGCAATAAATATATTGCCGTGATCGCAGCCGCCGTTACCTGCCCGATCGTAAATACGGGAGTGTTTTTACTCGGTTGCGCAACGTTTTTCCTGAAAGACGCGGCAAGCATTGCGACAACGGTGGGAATGAGCGATGAAGCGGGTATGGCTGTGTTTTTCGCTCTCGCTATGGCAAATTTCGCATTCGAGCTTGGAATGAGCGTGGTACTCAGCCCCGTGTTCGTGCGTGTGATAGACGTTGCCGGCAAAATGCGCACGACTAAAAAATAATATTACAAAGCATTTTATCCCCGCAGACGCAAGGACGTCTGCGGGGCTTTTTATTGCATGAGAAAAACAGAACGGTCTTTGAGTCTGCGGCATATAATGTTAGCGGCAGAATATGCCGAGATACTGAAATGCAGAAAGGAATAAAGCTCATGATAGTAACCTTTGATTCTCAGACTGCGGCAATAGGAGCTAAGCGAGCTTTGAAACGGGACGGGATAAGCTCCCGCGTTGTTGATGTGGATCCGCGCGTCACGCGGCGCGGCTGCGCCTACGGTGTCGAGATTGTCGGAGACGCATCGGCTGTTGCTCTTGAGCGATTAGACGCGAGAAAAATAGAATATTCGGCGGTGCTTCTCTGATGCTGTATCTTGATAATGCCGCGACCAGCTTTCCGAAGCCGCAGGCGGT
>CAYXNQ010000041.1:0-7905 GCA_964466545.1 uncultured Lachnospiraceae bacterium
CGAGGCTGCGTTCTACGGCCCGAAGCTTGATATTCAGTGCAAGAACGTATTCGGTAAGGAAGACACTATCGTTACTATTCAGATAGATATGCTTCTCGCGGAGAAGTTCGGTATGTACTATACCGATAAGGACAATACACAGAAGCTTCCGTATATTATTCACCGCACATCGCTCGGTTGCTACGAGCGCACGCTTGCGCTTTTGATTGAAAAATATGCCGGAGCAATGCCGACTTGGCTTGCGCCTACGCAGGTCGCCGTGCTTCCCGTTTCCGGCTACTTTAACGATTACGCGGCTGAGGTTGCGGATAAGCTGAAGGCTGCCGGCATCAGAGCGGAGCTTGACGATCGCAACGAGAAGATCGGTTACCGCGTTCGCGAGGCTCAGCTTACAAAGACTCCGTATATGCTTATCGTCGGAGATAAGGAGCAGAGCGAAAAGACCGTTTCCGTCCGTTCGCGTAAATCTGCCGACGTCGGCACGATGTCCGTCGATGAATTTTTGAAGCTCATACGAGAGGAGATCGATACAAAGGCAAGACCCGACGCGTAAATTTTCAGTTTTTGATTTTGTCAATACTTTATATAAACAGCACTCCGAGTTGAATCGGAGTGCTGTTTATATAGTGAGATCGGGCGAAGCGCGGTAGCTTTAAGCTTTATGGCAACAGTATCACTGTATGCGGTTTACCGATCTTTCTGCAATATTTGATAACGGATTCGGTTCCGGGAGTCGAGCCCTTCATAAAGGCGAGCACGTGATCCGAATAATCTACTATCTGTCTGTTTCTGACAATAGGCGCAGCGCGCCCGTAAATATTGTATTGTGGAAAAAATTCTTTGAGCGGTATCCTGTGAGCTTTGGCGAACTCTGCGGCAGAGCGGTCGACGCCGACGGCTCCGCCGGATACGATCTCAGTGCAGTCTTGCGGGATATATTCTTCGAGATTATTGATGGTTGCGTTTCGGGAACCGATTACAGCGATCTTCAATTTGATTGCTCCTCATTAATTTAGTATACTTAACTCAAGTATACTAATGACATTATACCATAAAATAATCTTAAAATATACTTAAATTAAGATTATTTCAAGGTTAAGACAAAAAATGAGAAATAAGAAAAATAAGCATCTCGGAATCGAGATAGATCCCGAGCTTCATTATAAATTGCATTACATTGCAAAATACGAAGGAAGATCGGCAAACGGCGAGATACTTTATCTCGTGCGAAAGGCAATTCGCGAATTTGAACGCGCGGAGGGGGAGATAACGGTCCCGGATCTTAACAATGCAGAGGACGGAGCAAAATAAAAGGCGCCGGCGCAAGCTGCGTTCGGCGCTTTCTTATTTGCGTTTATCAGCCGTAGATCTCTTTTGAGAGCTTGAGGCTTTCCATCGGATCTGTGGTCGGGAAATATTCGAGACCGCAGTAGCCGTTGTAACCCGCTTTGTCGACTGCGGCGAAGATCACCTTGTAATCGCTTTCGCCAAGCTGAAGCTCGTGGCGACCGGGGTGACCTGCCGAGTGCAGGTGAGCGATGCAGTCGAGATTGTTTGTGATGTTGGGAATAATATTACCTTCCATGATCTGCTGATGATAAATATCATACACGACTTTAACGAGAGGGTGATTTACCTCGCGCACGATCTCAAAGCCTTCAACGGCTGACCAGAGGTAATATCCCGCGTGATCGACATATGTGTTGAGCGGCTCGATCATTATCGTAACTCCGCTGGCTTCCAGTATCGGCTTGGCGGCGTTAAGCGCAGCAACGATCGACGCGTGTTGGTCTGCGCGCGGCGCGCCGGTGTCCTGACCGACCTGAGTGATGAGCTTCTTTACGCCGAGAAGCTGAGCTGCCTCGCAGCTTTCCTTTAATCCGGCGAGCCAAAGCTCGCGATGTTCGGGCGATGTCATTCTGAATTCGGTAGTACACATACTCAGGAGAGTGACGCCGTATTTTTCGCACGCTTCACGTGCTTTTTTAAGATCAATTCCCTTCCAGTCATATGTTTCGGCAGTGTCGTAGCCAAGCTCGCCTATTCGGCGAATGGCTTCGCAAAAATCAATGTCCGGGAAAAAGCATGGAATCGGAACACAAAGCTTCATAATCAAAATCCTCATTAGCTTGTAATTTGCGCCGTTGCGGGCGCAGGCTAATATTATTATAAAGAATGAACGGCTCTGTGTCAAGTGCAATGCGTAAAAATCATTTATCGGTGAGCAAGCCGAGCCGGTCGAGCCAGTATGCGACGTGGGAAGCAAATCCGTGATTGCAGCTTGCGGTCGGAGCTGTGTGTTCCCACAGAGTGCCGGTCTCCTTCGCCATATATCCGAAATATCCCTTGATGCTGTCGAGCAGTATATCGCAGTAACCGTATTTTTCGAGAAGGTCGAGGCGAAGATAGTTTCCGATAAACGAGTTTGCTTCGTATATTTCGGGATATTTGCCTGTTGCTTTGCGTTGATATCCGAAATCAGCGACGAGTGTATTCCAAAGCCAAGGGTGACTTTCCGGTGTGGCGACGCCGGAATAAAATGCGTAATATTGGCACGCTTCGCTTCGCTCTCCGCTTAAGACGAGCTTTCCGTTTACGCGATTTGCGTTATCACAGAAGAAGCCGGAATCCGTCATGGAGAGCGATTTTATCGTTTCGCGAAGCGATGTCGCCTCCGCAGACAGCGCGCTGTCACCGTACATTTCGGCGAGCGCTGATTTGAACATCGAGTAGAGCATATTCGACGGAAAAGAAACGTCCTGAACGAAGTCATTTGCTTTGGACCATTCGATGAACACCCAATTTTCCAATTTTTCGAGCAGTCCGTATTCGTTTTCGAATTGCCTGAAATATGTGAGCAGGGAGTACATTTTTTCGCGTGCGTCGTCTTTGAGCGCGGTATCACTGGTTCTGGCAACATATTCTCGCAATTCTACCGCGTACCACATTGCCCAGTTCGGAATGAACATTCCCTTTGTGTGATCAGCCGGATAACACATAGGAAGCATACCGCTCGGGATATTATCGAATTTTTCGGGATATAGGAAATTCGAGAGGAATATTCGTTCTACCATACTGTGACCGGTGAGCGCGTACTCTGCGCGTGCGGTAAAAAACGAATCGCACAGCCAGCCGCCGCGTTCACGTCCGGGACAATCCATAAAAATGTCAAGCGTGTTTGCCGCGAAGGTTTCAACAGCCGCGTCGAAAATGTCGGCTATATCTCCGCTGTCGCATTTGCTTGTATCTAATTTCTTTTTTATCAGAGATTTGGGGAAGGCGTATTCAATCAGTCCGAAGTGCTTTAATGTGACGGTAGAGCCGAGCGCGACTGCTCTTGCGAATTTGAACGTATACGCCTCCGCCGATACAAATTTGTGTACGCCCTTGGCGAATTTTATTCCTATCACGTTTGCCGAGCCGCAGCGAAATCCGTTTACTTCTCCGTTTTGCATTATTTCATCGAATATTATCAGCATTTCGCCGGAACGCTCGGCTTCAAGTTCAAACTCAAACAGACCGGTGTAGTTTTTGCCCATATCTATATCGGCATAGCCGTTTTCGGAAACGTGTATACGGCTCGGCGCGTCGCAAGACGCCTCTTTTGTTACGATATTGATCTTTTTTACGGTTTCATGCGGCGTATATTCAATTTCGGTTTTGTCAAATCCGTGTATGATAGGATCGTCGGGATGAACGAGCGGATCTGCTCTCATGCACAGGCGAAAATTCGGATACCGATCATTTGCACTCAGATCTATGCGCCCGCACTGTACTATGCGCTTTGCGGGCAGGCGGGAAAATTCGGGATACGGAGCTTCGCGGAACAAAAATTGTTTGGTCTCGGCTTCGCTGAGCCTGCACGGAGCGTCTGCCGGTATTCCGCGCTCCGCGGCGAATGAGCGTTCCGGCAAGCTGTAGTGCTCGGCAAATTCGCGTTGAAACGAATAACGGGATACGCACCGTACTCTTTCTTTTAGCGGATAAGCCTTAAAATCATCGCAGGATTCCGCGGTGTATGCGAGTACCTTTTCGCCTGACTTGATCTCGGCGCAGAGAAACGACGGCGCTTCGATATAAGAAAAACAGTTTGAGTTATAGCCCGCGACGCGTATTGCCACGGTGTTTTGATCTTCTGTCAGATGCTCGGATATCGGTATCTCATCGACTCGATAATACCCGTGCGGCGCCCGTGCCGGTCCGTGTACGACAAAATTTCCGTTGATGAGAAGAATGTAAGATGTTGAGAGCGCGAGAGATAAAGTTGCGCTCGGCGTATCGCCTTTGATCTGCGCGACAAAATCCAGCGTGTAATTATATTCACGCTCTTTTCCTTCTTCCCAGACGGGGCGTGCTTTAGTGAAACTGTATTGATTGATATCCATTATAATCTCCTCATACGCCGAAAACGGCGAGTGTTTTCGCTTTTACAATTGTAGCATAAAAATCCGTATTTGAAAAGATAAAAAATTGCAATTTTATATTGACAAATGTGCTTTCGGGGTGTATAATCAATTAAACGATTAAGCAATCGTTTAATTGATTGCCGCTTGCGGCGGCGGAGGGAGAACTGCAATGAAAGAAACATATAAAGTGGAGATAGACTGCCCGAATTGCGCGGCAAAGATCGAGGCGGCGGTCAAAAATATAGACGGAGTTGCCGGCGCAAACGTTAATTTTATGATGCAAAACATATCGCTTGAATTTGCGCATGACGCCGATGTTGAGGGCGTTAAGAAAACGGTTGCGAAAACCTTCAGAAAAATAGAACGCGACAGCAGAATTTATTTTTGCCGGAGATAAAGGCATGAAAAGAAAGCATAAGATATTGCTCGCGCGGATAGTCGCAGCGGCGCTCATGACCGCGGCAATATATTTTATCCCTGTAAACGGAGTCTTGCGCTTTTTGCTGTTCATGCTGCCGTATCTTACGGTAGGATATGATATCCTTCTTCGCGCGGCGCACGGCATTGTTTCGGGCGAGCTTTTCGACGAAAATTTTTTAATGGCCGTTGCTACGATCGGCGCTATAGCTATTGCGCTGATGGGACGCGGAGATTATACGGAAGCTGTAGCGGTAATGCTGTTTTTTCAAACGGGAGAGCTGTTTCAATCGTGCGCGGTTGACAAAAGCCGCCGTAACATCGGCGAGTTGCTCAGCATCAAGCCCGATTTTGCGAAGCTCGAATCTGAGGGCGAGGTCGTGACTGTGGCTCCGGAAAGCGTTTCCGTTGGAAGCGTTATAGTCGTTTATGCGGGAGATAAGGTGCCGATTGACGGTATTGTGATCGAGGGAAGCTCCGATGTAGACGCGAGTGCGCTCACAGGCGAAAGTATGCCTGTAACGGTCGGAGTCGGAAATGAAGTAAAGAGCGGATGCGTGAATCTGCTTTCCACTTTGAAGATCAGAACGACTAAGCTGTACGCGGATTCGACTGTGGCAAAAATACTTGAGCTTATTGAAGGTGCAAGCTCGAAAAAATCACGTTCCGAGGCATTTATAACAAAATTCTCCCGTGTGTATACGCCGGCGGTGTGCGCGTGTGCCCTATTGCTTGCATTTGTTCCGCCGCTGGTCTGCTTGATGTGCGGATATACCGCCGATTTCGGTATGTGGGTATACCGTGCACTCACGTTTCTCGTAATTAGTTGCCCGTGTGCTCTTGTGATCAGTATACCGCTTACGTTTTTCTCCGCACTCGGAGGCGCGAGCAGAAACGGAATACTGATAAAAGGCTCCGATTATCTTGAAACTCTCGCGTCCGTAGATACGGTCGTGCTTGATAAAACCGGCACACTGACGAGCGGCGAATTTTCCGTGAAGCGCGTTATTTCGGAAAAAATGGGCGATGCGGAGCTTTTAGAGCTTGCGGCTACGCTCGAGAGTGAATCGAATCACCCGATCGCAAAGAGCGTGGTAAAAGCGCACGGCGGAAAGATCGCCGCCGATCGCGTTAAAAATTTTAAGATGGTTGCGGGTTCCGGCGTTTGCGGCGAGATCGACGGAAAAAGCGTATTCGTCGGCAAAACGGAAACAGCAGAACGTTCTGATACGCCTTCGTCGCTCAGCGTGATCGTTGACGGCAAATGCGTCGGGCAGATCGTGATTGAGGATGCCGTAAAGCCGACCTCGCGTGAGGCTATCGTTTGGCTGAAAAAGCTTGGCGTTGCGAAAACTGTAATTTTATCCGGAGACAGCCAAAAAAACGTTGATCGCGTCGCCGCCGCGGTTTGCGCCGATGAAGCGCACGGCGAATTGCTCCCCGCGGATAAGGTCGCTTCCGTGGAACGACTGATCTCAGCCGGCGGACGTGTGGCGTTCGTCGGTGACGGCATAAACGACGCCCCGGTGCTTGCGAGAGCCGATATCGGAATTGCGATGGGAGCGATGGGAACGGACGCGGCTATCGAGGCGGCAGACGTTGTTTTAATGGATGACGATCCGCTGAAGCTTGCCAAGGCGATAAAGATATCGAGGCGCGCAATGCGGATAGTTCGCGAGAATATCGTAATTGCGCTGTCAGTCAAGCTGTTATGCCTTATTCTCGGCGCGTTCGGAATCGCGAATATGTGGCTCGCGGTATTTGCAGATGTCGGCGTTATGATCATCGCCGTTCTGAATGCCGTCAGAGCTTTGGAAAAACGTGCATAAACTGAAATAATAACCGATAAAAAAGCCCCGCCGGAGCCGTCAGGCTCATGCGGAGCTTTTGATTTTTTAATTAGAATGAATACGCTATCGCGCCAAGTACAGCCGAAATTCCTATCAATAATATAGGTGACGGCTTTTTCTTCGTGATTTTTTTGAGCACGAAGGCTATTGCAATGATTACAGCCAATATCGCGAATGCGCGGTAATCCGGAGATAATCCGTCGCCGAGCTTTTCAAATCCGATGAGTGTGGAAAGTCCGATCGTAAGCGAGGTTGCGATGATCAGGCCGACGACGCACGGGCGTACACCGTGCAAAAACGCCTGTACTCCCTCGAATTTCAAAAAGTTTTTGATGAGGGCAGAAATTATTAGTATTATGATAAACGAAGGAAGTACGACGCCGAGCGTGGCAGCAACAGAGCCGAGGATACCGGCTTCGTTTGCGCCGACGAAGGTCGCCATATTTACCGCGATAGGTCCGGGCGTGGATTCAGATACCGCGATCATGTTCAGTAGCTCGCTCTCGGTGAGCCAGCCTGCCTCCAGAACCTTTTCGCGCACGATTGAGATCATCGCATACCCGCCGCCGAATGTGAAAAGTCCTATCTGAAAGAACGTGTAGAACAGCTTAAACAGTATCATTTTTCTTGTCCTTTCCCGTCAGTTTTGAGATAAGATATGCGGCGATTCCGATGACTCCGCTTATGAGTATCATAAATATTGTCGAAAAATTCAGAGCGAATACCGTAACGGCGAGCATTGCGACGATCGTCGCGCACAGGATCGTCATGTTAAACGGAGTGCGCTTGATACCGCGGAACATCTTGATTCCGGCGGAGAATATCAGATATACGACTGCGACCTGTATTCCTCGGAACGCATTTGCGACGAATTTGAGCGAAAGAAATGCGTCGAAGAACAGCGAGATGATGAATATAATGATAAACGACGGAAGCACGACGCCGAGCGTGGCAGCGGCAGAGCCGAGAACTCCGGCGACTTTATAACCGATATATGTAGCGGAATTGATGGATATCGGTCCGGGTGTCGATTCGGCGATGGCAACTACATCGAGAAATTCATCGTGTTCTATCCAATTTTTCTTGGAAACACAGTAATTTTCGATCAAAGCGATCATGGCGTATCCGCCGCCGAAGGTAAAGAGGCCGATCTTAAAAAATGTCAGAAACAGATCGAGGATCTTTTTTGGTTTCAATTTGAAATCTCCTTTTCTTAATTAGTCTTACAAAGA
>CAYXNQ010000041.1:8005-10726 GCA_964466545.1 uncultured Lachnospiraceae bacterium
GGATCTTTTTTGGTTTCAATTTGAAATCTCCTTTTCTTAATTAGTCTTACAAAGATGATATTATACACGATTTTTAACGATTTGTAAAGGGATTTGCCGAAAATATCAGCAAGCAAACGAGAAACGGGACTTCGTGCGACGAATGAAGTCCCGTTTTTTATATGATCAGTTTAAGCCGAGAAGCGTTTTTGCGTTTCCCGCAAGTATTTTTTCCTTTTCGGTATCGCTCAATGTCGAATCAAGGAGAACGCCGCCGAGGAACATTGCGGGAGAGCATATCGGATAATCCGAGCCGAAAAGAAGCCTGTCCGCTCCCACGGTATCAATTATCCGCCTGAGACAGCCGTATCTGAAAAGACCTGTGCCGGATATATCGAGATAATAGTTATCGTATTTCTTCATGCGCTCGATATGCTCGGTGAGCGCAGTAAATTCACCAGGATGAGCCGCGATAAATATAAGATCTCGATGACGCTCGACCATAATATCCATTTCGGTGTTGCCTGACGAATGGAAGCTGACGAGCATATTAAGGCGGGCAGCTTCGTCAAGCAGCGGCGTCAAGCCGTCGTTTGAATAATCGCTCCAGCCGGACATATACGGTACCAGCTCGCCGATCAGCTTCACGCCGAGGCCGTGCATACGGTGCATTTCGGATAAGGATTCCTCCTGAAAGTTCGGATGAATGTGAAAACCGGGGATATAAAGCTCACCGTATTTTTCTTTAAGCTCAAGTGCGCGGTCGTTTGACGCGAGCATTTGCGCAAGGCGGTCATTTTCGTAGCCGGCGGTGTAAATTACAGAGCCGGCGAAGCGCGAGATTTTAAGCGAGGCGTATATTTCCGCCGTCGTTTCCGGCGACATATTCATAAATTCCTTATGCTGACAGATGTTAGTCTTTTCGTCTGCAAAAGGATGCGTGTGAAAATCAATAATTTCAAAAGACATATATTACTCCGAATGAAAACAATACGAATTATTTACCGAGCAGAGTCTTAAGCTCTTTTGTGAAATGCGACGCGAGCAATGCGGCGCCGTCGTCGTTCAGGTGAAGACCGTCGCGATAATACTTCATGTCATTATCGGGGATTTGCGGATTCAGATCCGGATGATTGTAAAGGTCAATTACCGGGCAGTCGAGCTTTTCACATATAGCGACTCCTGCATTTCTGTAATCCTCAAGCGTATAGCCGTAACGGTTTACGCCGGTCGCCTTTTCATTGTGACCGATCGAAGCGAACCAGCGCTCGTCATTGCGGCGCATCGGAGTGGCATATACCACAAGCGCGTTCGGATGCTCGCTTCTGAGCGTTGTTATAAGGTAGCGAAGCGCGCCGCAAAAATCTCCGCGATCTGTGGAGCTTGAATCGACGTCGCCGAGAGGGGCGGGGAATTGGCTGTGGCCGTAATCGTTGGAGCCGCCGAATATCAAAATTATATCTACGTCAGCGTCGATCATTACATAGCGCTCCGACAGAGCGGGATTTGCGCCTTCGCCCTCCGGAATCGCGATAGCGGAGCCGCTGAGCCCTACGTTTTGTGTGATAAGCTTAAGTGAATCGTCACCGAGAAAATCAACATAAGTCTTGATTCCTACGCCGAGATTTGTAATGCTGTCTCCGAGACATGCGATCTTCATAGTTGTAATTTCCTCCTTGGTTTGTTCGGAGCTGCTGTCAGCTTCCGAGGATATGTTGTTAGAGTCTGAGAATCGGTCGTCTTCGCCCGAATCGATCTGGCGGGCGCAAGCGACAAAAGTGAATACCATAGCGGCGAGCAGAATGATCGAGAGAGCTTTTTTCAAAATTTCCAGTCCTCAGTTCAATTATATTGTAAAATACATTCTATCACAAAGTTACGGCTATTGCAAGACGGCGAGCGGATAATTTTTGCACTATGCAATATAAAACGGTAATTTCGTTGACACGCGAATATGTTTGTGATAAAATGAAAACAGAAATTGCGTATGAAACGTGAAAGCTTCCGAATGTATTTTTGAAAGGACGTACTTTATGAACAGACACGAACAGGCGATCGCATTGCTTCGCGAGGGAACAGTCATTCCCGCGTCTCCGCTCGCTCTCGATGAGGCGGGAAATTTTGATCCGAAAAGACAGAAATTTTTGACGAGATATTATCTTGAGGCAGGTGCCGGCGGAATCGCCGCTGCCGTACACAGCACTCAGTTTGAGATACGCGATCCGAAATACGATTTGCTTGAGAGCGTACTTTCCGCGGTATCTGAAGCTGTCGCGGATTACGAAAACGAAAAAAATACCGTAAGAGTGCGCGTTGCCGGAGTGTGCGGAAAAAAGGAGCAGGCTGTGGCGGAAGCGCGCCTTGCCGCGAAATACGGCTTCGACGCGGTACTTGTATCTCCGGGCGGACTTGCCGAGCTTACGGAGGATGAGCTTATCGAGCGTGCCGAAGCTGTCGCGGAGGTTTTGCCGATAATCGGTTTTTATCTTCAGATCCCGGTCGGCGGACGTCATCTTTCGTATGATTTTTGGAAGCGCTTTTGCGAGATCAAGAACGCAGTGGCTATAAAGTGCGCTTCATTCAACAGATATTCGACGATAGACGTGGTGCGCGCGGTAGCGTATTCTTCTCGCTCCGACGAGATAACGCTTTACACCGGAAACGACGACAATATAGTTTTCGATCTTGTAACTCCGTTTTCTTTTGTGAAAAACGGCAAGCTGATCGAAAAAAGATTCCGCG
>CAYXNQ010000042.1:0-10585 GCA_964466545.1 uncultured Lachnospiraceae bacterium
GCATATAGAGTTGTACAGCTTTATCGGTGCGCCGATAAAAATTGTAGCTACGCGAAAGACGAAGCTACTTTCGTGCATAAGCATGACATTAATAGTCATGCCGCTGAAAGCCGATGGACGCTATCGCCGCGGCGATATTTGCCCATATCTCGCATGATGCCCAATTCATTC
Source organism: uncultured Lachnospiraceae bacterium (assembly GCA_964466545.1). GTDB lineage: Bacteria > Bacillota > Clostridia > Oscillospirales > CAG-272 > CAYXNQ01. The sequence goes on from CAYXNQ010000042.1 coordinate 172, forward strand.
TATTATATCATATATTGCGCATTAAATCAATACAAGACAGGAAAAATAATCGCTGTTTTTGTGCTATCTTAGTGTCGATTTTTTTGTAAATTGTGTTAATTAAGCCTAAATTGGTAAATTTCGTTATAATCGGCAGGCGAATCGTCGATTTCACTTTGCGCCGTAAAACGCAAATATTTTGGCAGAGTCTTCTGAATTATACGGTTATTTTTTGTAAATTCAAATATATATTGCAAAAACAAAAAATATATGTTATAATATAATGCGTATATTTGTTATGCGGCTGTAATGTGCTTGTGTATTGTCAGCATATCGCGGCAAGCATTACAATACCGCGACTGCGGTTAAACAGTCGTGATTTTTGAAGAAATGGAGAAGTTATTTTTTATGGACGACGGCGGTAGTTGTAGAAACTACACATTTGTAACTCCCTTGTATTATGCGATAAGACCGTTCTTTGAGCCCGGCGAGCTTATTATTCGCCTGTAGCTTTGTGTAACTGAAACCGATCTAATTCAATAACAAATGATACATAGGAGTTTATTTTTCAATGAGTAATATATTACTGCTCTTACTTTTGCAATTATTCTTTATTGCGCTTAATGCGATATTCGCGTGTGCGGAGATCGCGATAATCAGCGCAAACGAAAACAAGCTGGAAAAAGCCGCGGAGGACGGCAACAAAAAGGCAAGCCGCTTGTTAAAGCTGAAAAGCGAACCGTCGCGGTTCCTTTCTACGATCCAAGTCGCGATCACGCTGTCGGGATTTCTTGGTAGTGCGTTTGCCGCAGATAACTTCTCGGATATGATCGTCGATTGGCTCTTGGGACTCGGAGTTCCGATACCCGCAAATATTCTCAATACTATTTCCGTCATATTCATAACGCTTGTGCTTTCGTATTTTACGATAATACTCGGCGAGCTTGTTCCGAAAAGACTTGCTATGCGCCGTGCAGAGAGCGTTGCGCTGGCTATGTCGACGATGATCAGCTTTATATCGAAGCTGTTTGCCCCGATCGTATTTTTGCTTACGGTGTCGACAAACGGCGTTCTTAAGCTCCTCGGAATCGATCCCTCTCAGGAAGATAACGATGTGAGCGAAGAGGATATCAAGATGATGGTCGACGCCGGTACGAAAGCCGGAGCGATTGACGATGACGAACAGGCCTTCATTCAAAACATATTTGAATTTGATGATATGACTGCTGCCGATATATCCACGCACAGAACGGAGGTCGTTTTGCTGTGGGGAGAAGAATCGCCTGAGGAATGGGATAAAATAATTCGCGAAAGCGATCATCAGATGTACCCTGTGTGCTCCGAATCTGTCGATAACATAATTGGTGTACTCAATTCCAAAGAGTACTTCAAGCTTGGAACGCTTGACAGAGCTACGGTAATGAATAAAGCGATATCTCCCGCATATTTCGTTCCCGAAACCGTAAAGGCTGACGTCCTTTTCAGAAACATGAAACGGACAAAGAACTTTTTCGCGGTAGTGCTTGACGAGTATGGCGGAATGGCGGGCATAATCACCATGAATAACCTTGTTGAGCAGCTTGTCGGCGAGCTTGACGCGGAAGACGGATCTCCCGAGACTGACGACGAGATCGAGCGTGTCGATGTTGACGGCGTACCGACTTGGCACATAAAAGGCACTGCGCTGTTATCTGATGTCGAAAAAGAGCTTGACGTTGATTTTTCCGAGAATGAAGCGGATACGTTTGGCGGATTTGTGTTCGGCGAGATCGGTGCTGTTCCCGAAGATGGCGCTACATTCCAAGTGACAGCCGCGGGACTGATCATAGACGTCCTTGAGGTGACCGATCATCAGATCGTTAAGGCGAGCGTTAGACTTGAGGAAAAGAATAACGATGCTGAAAGTGAAGAGGACTGACGCATATATAATAAAATTTTCGTAAAGAAGATATCGTTTAAGATATAATAAATCGGCATATCCGTTTTCGCGGATATGCCGATTTTGTTTTGTTATTTTATTTTTTTCCGTTCCAGCAGAATGTGCAAAGCTTATCTGCCGGTAGCCCTGTAGCCTCTATCATATCGTCGAGTCGGTGATATCTGAGAGAAGTGAAATGCAGTTCTTTGCATATTTCACTAACCATTTTTTTGTATTTTTCACTGTCGGGTTTTGAATACTCGTCAAGAGTGGCGGTGTCGCACTTTTTGCCCTCAAGCTTTTCGATCACTCTGCGCGTTATAAGCTCCATTTCGGAATTTGAACGCGAGAAATTCAAATACGGACAAGAGTAAAGGAGCGGTGGGCAACCGACTCGAATGTGGATTTCTTTAGCCCCGCTTTCATAAAGAAAATCTGTCGTTTCTCTGAGCTGAGTGCCTCGCACGATTGAATCGTCAATTAAAAGCAATTTCTTACCGTCGATCAGGTTGTGAATCGGGATAAGCTTCATTTTTGCGATGAGGTTGCGCTTGGTTTGTGTTGCGGGCATGAAAGATCTCGGCCATGTCGGTGTGTACTTGACAAAGGGACGTGCATACGGAATGCCCGATTCAGTAGCATATCCTATCGCATGAGCTATGCCGGAATCCGGAATACCTGCGACGAGGTCCGGTTTTACATCGTCGCGCTTGGCGAGCAGTCTACCGCATTTGTATCTTACTTCTTCAACGCTTCGGCCTTCATAAGAAGAAGATGGGTAGCCGTAATATATCCAAAGAAATGTGCATATCTTCATTTCATTTCCCGGCTCAACCAGCGTTTTAACTCCGCTTTGATCGATAGCTACGATTTCTCCCGGACCGAGCGATTTGTAATCTTTATAGCCCAAATTCAGATAGGCAAAGCTTTCAAAGCTTACGCAATGATCGCCTTGTTTTTCGCCAACGATGACCGGGGTCTTTCCGAATTTGTCACGCGCAGCGATAATTCCGCGAGTAGTCAATATCAACATACTCATTGAACCGTCGATTATATCCTGAGCATATCGTATTCCGTCGATGAGATTGCTTTTTTGATTAATGATCGACGCAACAAGCTCTGTTGTATTGATCTCCCCGTTTTGCATTTCAAAAAAGTGGGTATTGTTTTTTATTATGCTGTTAACGATTTCGTCAGCATTGTTGATCTTGCCGGAGGTAGTTATGGCAAATGTGCCGTGATGAGAGCGTATAAGTATCGGCTGCGCTTCGTAATCGGAGATGCAACCGATTCCCATTGTGCCGTGCATGGCAACCGATTCGGATTCAAATTTTGTTCGGAATGGAGCGTTTTCAATGCTGTGAATAGCTTTATCAAAGCCGTTTTCCTGACTGTATACAGCCATTCCGGCGCGTCTTGCTCCCAAATGTGCATGGTAGTCTGTGCCGAAAAACAGATCAAATACGCAATCTTCTTTTGATACAACGCCAAAGTAACCGCTCATATAGTACCTCGCAGGTTTTAGTGAAATAATCTATCGCATATATTATAAAATAGTTTTTCCAAGTTGTCAATAAAGAGGCGGGAAGTTTATCGCGAATAGTGCGCTTTTGTCTTTACGATATTATGCCATAATAACCGTGATTTGTCGTTCATTTTGCCGGTACATACAGTGAAACGTTCAAAGCAGACATAACATTAGGTTATGTCTGCTTTGAAATTGATGATTAAATTTTTACGTGATATAACGCTTAATTTAAGCGAGACCGTTTTGCTTGTTGTATTCGACGGCGAGGGCGTTAGTGTTCTTCATAAGTATATGCATAGCAACGTAAGGACCTATGCCGCAAAGCAATAAACCGACTATGCACCAGAGAAGAACCGATGTTCCGTTTTCGGTAAACGATAATCCGTATCTGGGAGCATTTTCAGCGAGGCGATTTCCGAGAGTGTAATACCAATAGTAAGCGTAGAAACCGCACGTTACGAATGACAGCAAAATAAACATCAGGAGTCCGCTTGTCTTTTTGCCGTCTGCCTTGCACATTTCATTTACATCATCAGCCATCTTGTAGATGAAGTAGTAGGAGTAGATTCCGCATGTGATGATTGAAAGAAGAATGTACATCACGATGTTTCTGTCAGTTTGAATTCGTCTCATAATGCTAAATTCCTTTGAAATATGTATTATTTAATCCTTGCGGATCAAATTCAATTAAATATACTCAGGATCGCAGAAATACCACGGTAAATGGCGCCGCTCTTGAAGTCGAATACCAATACTTCGCTTCCTATGACTATACGCAAAGCGTAGGTGAGCAACATCGCGACGATCGACAGGTAAAGCGTGAGCCTGAATATGCGCCTGTTGCGATTTCTGAAAACTACCAGCGCTATCAACACGAACGGTAGGCAGATCCAGAGCGGGTGATACGTAAATGCGGAAGAAAAATCGAGCTTCAATGCGGAGAACAAAGCTCGCGTCATTCCGCATCCCGGACACGAGAAGCCGGTAAAATAATAAATCGGGCAAGGGATATGCAGAAGATATGCAAGGACCGCATATAATGCGATTCCGCACGCAAATATCAGAATATCCTTATTTTCTTTGAAAAATCTCATAATAATTCATGCCGAAATTATCGGATGTATGATATTGTAAATATTATACACTATCGCTCAAACAATGTCAAGCGGAGAGTGCGAATATTTTCAAAATTAACTATTTGTCACGCGCCGATTATCATTGATACCATCGAGTGATAACGCTTTTTTTATTAAAATAAGCTCGCATAGGCTCGTTAGACCACATCCAATTTTCATCTTGCGTCAAATCGCCGTAGAAAAGCATTGCGGGTTTTGCGGTAAACGGTTGAAATTCCACGTGTTCTATATTCTGATTGGTCAGAAGTGCATAGCGTTCGTTGTTTTCTTCATTCCATTTAGCAGCTTCGCCTGACGTAAGCGAATAGATTGCGGAAGTGAACGCGGTTCCGCCGCCGTAATATTCTTCCATTTCGCCTGACGGAGCGACCGCAGGTAAAACTACAGCAATCGCAATTAACACCGATATCAGAGCGGTACCTTTAGAGCTATAAATGTAGTCAAAAACAGGCTGAGTGAAATCACCGTGCTTGCGCGCAATGCTTCCGGATATATAGTAGATGGCGATCAATGAAAAATAGAAATACGAATAATAAATAATATTGAGTATTCGAGCTTCTCCGGAGGTAGACGCAACTTCTCCGTCACCGAACGTGCTCATCGCGTAAATAGGCGGGCAAAACTGTGCCGCAAAGACAAGAAACAAAAATACAATCGCGATTATCGGGTAGCGAAAAGAAAATTTGCTTCGCGCGGCTGCACGAGCGATAAACGGGGTAAGGAGAAGTAGGGCAATGAGGTCGGGAATGTTGAGCCATTTTGCCGAATAATACAGCGCATATCTGATCGAAAGCAAAATAGATGCGATTACGGAAATGTCATCGTAATTTTCAGCTCTGACGGCGTTGCCCGGAGCGAGAATACTCACAAGAAATGCGGCAATAAAGATCACGAAGATTGGAAGTATCCATAAAGATCTGCGGCTTTTCGTGAAGATTAATAATGCTTCAACGCAGAACAGCACGATTGCCGTCAGCAAAGCCGTAACATAATTTCCGCCGCCGATTATAACGGCGAGTATGATTGCTGTGATCTCAAGAATAATTTTTGTATGAAGCTTCTCGGATATTATGATATAATACAGCGTAGAAAAAAGCACAAGAGAGAACGAATAAAACAGAGTGTAATAGATCGATGCATTATACCAATAGTATGATTGTACGGGAGAGGGAGCGAGATGTACAGATAGCAGTAGCGTTGTTACGCTCGTCAAAATAAACACTCGTCTTGAAGCGCCGAATATTTTTCGAACCAAGGTATGTGAAAAGAGGAGACTGGACGCTATCAGTGCGGGAAGAAAAATAAATGTCGATATTACGTAATATCTTTCGCCAAAGATAGCCGGTTGCAGAGAAAATAAGAAAACGGCTGAGTAAGTTCCTTGCCAATTTCGGTAAGTTTCTTTGACTTCGGAGATCGCGGCGGAAATGACGTCAATTAAATTTCCGCTTTGTGCCGCGAAATGAGTTTTGATTCCGTAGTAATAGTCGTCATGCGCCGGATGATTATAAAATGCTAAAATAAACAGCGGTATCAGCGACAAGATGAACACGGCAATCAATATTTGAGGCGCGAATTTTCTGAGCTTACGCATTTTTACAATTTCTCAGATGATGAATCGATAATCACCTTATCAATTATATATCTTGGACGAGCTTTGGTTTCAAAATAAGTTTTTCCGACGTATTCTCCGACTATACCGATCGCAATGAGCTGTAGACCGGCGGACAGCCAGATCGAACCGGCGATGGCAAACGCCGAGCAAGCGAGAGAAATTATGCAACGGACAAGTGCAACGATCAAGAGCGATACTCCGAGAGCAGAAGAAAGCACGCCTGCGCCGGTTATAAACTTGATCGGTTTAACGCTAAACGAGGTGATTCCGTTGAAAGCAAGTGTCAGCATTTTCTTGAGATCATATTTGCTCTCTCCGGCGAATCTTTTCGCGCGGTCATAATACACCTTATCGGTTTTGAAGCCAAGCTCTGGAACGATTCCCCGCAGAAACAGATTAACTTCTTTGTACTGCGCCATGGCGTCGAGCGCGCGGCGGCTCATTAAACGATAGTCGGCATGATTGAATACGATCTTTGTGCCAAAGGCGTTCATCAGCTTGTAAAAGCCTTCGGCGGTAAAGCGCTTGAAAAATGTATCCGTATTTCTTTCGCGGCGCACTCCGTAAACTATGTCGCAGCCGCCGTTAAATTTTTCGATAAATTCGTCGATTGCATTTATGTCATCTTGAAGATCCGCGTCTATGGAAATCGCCGCATCGCAAAAATTTCGAACGTGCATGAGACCGGCGAGAAGTGCGTTTTGGTGACCGCGATTTCTGCTGAGCTTTATGCCACCGAAAATTTTATCGGAATTTGTAAGTGATTCTATCAGCTCCCAAGTGCGATCTTTGCTGCCGTCATCTACAAATACAATACGGCTGTTTTGTGATACTAAATTTCTGTCGATCAAAGAATTAATTTTAAGAGACAGTTGTTTTGCGGTTTCAGGCAGTACTTCTTCTTCGTTATAACATGGGACAACTATATAAAGTACAGGCATAGTATTCCTCATAATATTCAAATTTGCTTAAAATTTATTGCGTATATCGGCGCGATTGCACAAATACGCTCTTAATAAGAGTATATCATATGCCGAAAGTTAATTGTGGCAAAAAAAAAAACAAATTGTGTGTATATTATGAATTTTGAGGACGGCGAAATTTAAGCAGATATGCAATTGACAAGAAATGCAATAATATAGTATAATAATAGATACCGCAGTCGATTTTTGAGTATGAAGGGCTAAAAATGAATTTGATTACAGATATATTTAAGAACGAATTTTTGATGGTGGGGGGCGCTTCATGGCTACTTGCGCAAGTGCTTAAAGCTATCATATACGCCGTTATCAATAAAAAATTCTCACTGAAACGTCTATTCGGAGACGGCGGTATGCCGAGCGGTCATTCGGCGATGGTCACATCCGTTGCGGTTATTGGTGCGCTGGTTTACGGTACGGCTTCCTTTCAGTTTGCGATATGCGCATCGCTCGCCGTGATTGTGTGCCACGACGCCATGGGAGTTCGCCTTGAGACTGGAAAACAGGCAGTCATAATCAACGAGCTTACTCGTGCGTTTGATGTTTTGATGACAAACAAGCATCCTGAGGTCAAGCTCAAGGAATTTGTCGGCCATACTCCGATACAGGTAATAGCGGGAGCGTTAGTCGGTTTCGGGAATGCTGTTATGATGCATTACTTGATTTTTGCGTAAGAGTATTACTGAATTAAACTTTCGCAAATAATTTGCAAAAAAATCTCCAATGTGGTAAAATATTCTTGCCAGCAGAGCGCGAGCTTTTCAAACAGATGAGGAGGTTATTTCTTTGCCAAAATTTGAGGTTTTATCACAATCTATTTCAGATGAGATCGCACGTGTTAAAAAATCGGGAGAGTATAAAAAATATGCTTTCGATGAGACGCGTGTTATAAGGCGCGAAAGAGAACTCCGCGATGAGCCGAGCGTTTGGCGTCCCGCGTTTTCGCATGATATTGATAAGATAATGCATTGTCCGTATTACAACAGATATACGGATAAGACTCAGGTTTTTTCTCTCTATAAAAATGATGATATAACGAGACGCAGTCTGCACGTCCAGCTTGTATCGCGTATCGCGCGTACTATCGGTTCGGCGCTTCATCTGAATATAGATCTTATAGAAGCTATCGCACTTGGTCACGATATCGGGCATCCGCCGTTTGCACATACAGGCGAAGCGTATTTGAATGAGATATATCACGCGCACACAGGAAGATTTTTTTCGCACAGTTTGCAGTCTGTGCGTGTTCTCGACTCGGTATTTCCGTATAATATCAGTCTGCAAACGCTAAACGGAATTGCAAGTCACAACGGTGAAATAGAATGTGAAAAGTATGAGCCGCGGCCGCTTGAGAGTTTTGAAGAATTTGACCGTATTCTTGAAATGTGCGTCGTAGACAAACGAAATTTTGAATATTTGCTTCCGGCTACTCTTGAAGCGGCAGTTGTCAGATTATCCGATATTATCGCATATCTCGGAAAAGATCGGCAGGATGCGGTACGAGCTAAGATCGCGGACGAGAGTATGTTTGTTGATGAGGATATAGGCTCGATAAACGCGGAAATTATCAACAATCTCGTTGTCAATGTCATAGAAAACAGTTACGGTAAGCAATACATAATGCTTGATAGCAGACATTTCAAGGCATTGCAGAAATCCAAAAAAGATAATTATAATAAAATATATAACAGAGCGGCGGAATTTGCAAGGCTTGATACTACGATCAAGCCAATGATGGTTGACATATACGATCAACTGTTTGACGATTTGAAAAATTGCCGTACAAGCTCTCCGATCTATACGCATCATATTGATTATGTAAACACAGCGCATTATACACGGCGAATTCCATATGAAAGCTCGGATCCGCATCAAATAGTCGTTGATTATATTGCAAGTATGACCGATGACTATTTTATTGAGTTGCATAAGTATTTATTTCCGAACAGTGCATTAAATGTTAAGTATAAGGGATATTTTGATCTGTAAGCTGTTTTATCGTTTCGACGAATAATATACGTAGAGGTACAATCAGTATGTTTGAAACCACATTAAACTTAATAAAAAAGCATGACACCATAATTTTGCATAGGCACAAAAATCCGGATGGAGATGCACTTGGGGCACAGCTCGGCTTGAAATATGCTCTTACTGATAATTTTCCCGATAAGCGTATTTTTTGTGTTGGCGATGGCATGGGGCGTTATTCGTTTATGGACGAATACGGTATGGACAGTATCGCTGATGACTGTTATATCAACGCATTGGCTATTATACTTGATACGCCGTCAAGAAGTATGCTGAGTGACGAGCGGTGTTTTTCGGCAAAAAGCAAAGTCAGGCTCGATCATCATATATTCTGTGAAGCTTTGGCGGACGTTGAAGTTATTGATACCAGCTATGAAAGCTGCTCTGGACTTGTTACGGAAATGATTATTGAAGCCGGCTGGTCGCTTGGAGAGAGGGCTGCATCGGCTCTTTATACAGGTATGGTTACCGATTCCGGTAGATTCCGTTATGATTCGGTGACGTCGAATACTTTCAGACTCGCTTCGTTTTTAATGCAACAAAAAATTGATACTTCAAAGCTCTTTCGACATTTATATGCAGATGATTATCAGTTTATCTGTCTTCGCGCAAAATATATTTTGAAGATCGCGTTTACCGACAGCGGCAGAGTGGCGTATATCTATACGAGCGCAAAGGAAATCGAGGAATTTGATAAAGATCCATATATGCTTTCGCGTGCAATGGTAAACGTAATGTCAGATATTCGCGGAGTTGATGCGTGGGTCAATTTTACGGAAACACCAGACGGTGTTCTTTCTGAGCTACGTTCGTCAGTTTACGAGATACATTCAATTGCCAAAAAATACGGCGGTGGCGGTCATGCAAAGGCTTGCGGCGCAACCTTAAAAAACAGGCAGGAAGCAATGCTTATGCTGGCTGATATCGACAAATTATTGGAGAATCAAATATGATCTGTACCGAAATGTTTGCAATTCTTGAGAAAATCAAAGCTTATGAGAATATAATTATTTTTCGTCACTTGCGTCCCGACGGTGACGCGGTCGGATCGTCAAAGGGGCTTCGCGAGATATTGCGATTGTCCTTTCCCGAAAAAAATGTGCTATTGATCAATTCGGATTTTTCGGATTACGTGAAGTTCTTGGGCGATGAAGATGACGATGTTTCTGATGATATTTATGCTTCGGCTTTGGGAATTGTAGTTGATACGGCAACTTCGGAAAGAATTTC
>CAYXNQ010000043.1:0-10474 GCA_964466545.1 uncultured Lachnospiraceae bacterium
CGCCCTTGATCGTTTCGGGAGACATATCCATCGTTTCCGAGCCGTAGCACCAGCACGGTGTTACGGTAAGAGTGATTGCAACGCCTTCGCGACGGAATTTTTCCTCGCAAGCGGCGCTTTCGGCAACTCTGCCGATCGTCGTATCCGCGATTACGACCTTTACGGGTTCTCCGTTTGAATATCTGAGATTTTCCTCAAACAGCGCGGCAGCGGCTTTAGCCATATTCATCGTTTGAACTTCAAGCGATTCGCGAACCTTGAGCACGCCTCTGCGACCGTCGATCGTCGGACGGATACCGATTACGGGGTATTCTCCGATATATCTATTATCTGCCATGAAAATTACTCCTTTCAAGCAAGAAAAAATGAATATCATTAAGATACAAGATAATTATAGCATAGGTATTTTGAATTTGCAAGATAAAATGCTTAAATATAATGTAATGATGCTGTCGTTATATAAGAGCTTGGCCGTTGATGTTCAGCTTAAAGACCATTCCGAGTTTTTCGGCAGCTTTTCTGCAAAGTATCATGCGCGTTAAAAATATCTCGAAATAATCCATTATCGAGCTGTAAGCCGTATCTATCTTAAGCGAGAGAAGAATAACGGCTCTGTCTTCGCTTATCTCAAGCGAAGCGTCGGATACAGAGTAATTTACTCTGTCGTGAATATCAAACGAGGCGATGTCGCTGTTGCGCACACGCGAGCGTCTTACGTCGGATTTGTCGGCAATTATCATCGCCGCGGATATCGCGTCTACCGGTATGCCTGAGCCTTCGTCGTGATTTCCGATAGCGGAAACGATGGCGCTGATATCCTCAGCCGGCATATTCAGATTGTCGAGAATTCTGAACGCCATTATTGCGCCGCTTTGCGAATGATCCTTGCGGTTTACTATGTTTCCGATGTCGTGGAGGTATCCGGCGATTTTCGCAAGCTCTATTTCGTGATCGGAATATCCGAGTGTTTCGAGAATAAACGCGGCGGTTGAGGCTACTTTTGTGACGTGAGGGAAGCTGTGCTCCGTAAAGCCGAGGGCGATGAGCGCTTTATCGGCTTGCCTGATATATGTGTTGATCGCTTCGTTGTGGCGTATTTCTTCGTATGTGAGCATAAGCTGTCTCCTTTATTTTATTTCTTTTCGCGAGAATACCGCGAAAGATATAGCTGTAATTATTATCGCGGCGGCAAAATTGTATGCCAGACCTATCGCCAAAACACCTCCGCTTAAGGCGCTTGCGGTACCGGTGACGGATTGAATGATTCCGCTTAAGCTGCTTCCGGAGACATACTGCGACAGAAAATATGTATTGAAGCCGCTCATATCGGTATACAGCAGGGGCGTGTATTTTACAAATCCGTAGAATATCGACAGCACGCTGCCTATTGAAAATACGATACCGGATACTATTTGCGAATATACCAACGGAAGCGCGATCGAAAGAGATGTTTTTCGCGTGATCACGGAGAGCATAAACGCGAACAGCGTCAGAATTATCGGCGTTACCGAGCATATCAACATTCGCGCGAATGTTGTAATAAACGGAGTCACTTCTACTACCGATTCTCCGATCGTTAGAAGGTCGGGAGCGATAATATCGCCAATGCCGCCGAATATCATTGAGACCGCGAACATAACGACATATGCGCAAAGCATATATCCCGCCAAAACGATGAGCAGGGATAATAGTTTTGAGGCGAGTATCTTACTGCGCTTCTTCGGGCGTATAAGGAGCAGGCGTATAGTTCCCTGCGAAAACTCTGACGCGACGGAGCTTCCGGCGAGTATTACGAGAAGTATGCCGATAGTTCCCATAAGAGATGTGAGCGAGGTCTGCCACGTCAGCTTGGGGGAGAGCTGCATTGCCTGCGGAGTCGGAATATTGTGATAAAGCGAATACTCCATCAAGCGTATAGCTTTGCATTGCTCCTCATATTCCTTTTCCGTAGCTTTTTTATAGGCGCTGTACGAATCGTAAGTATAGCTCAGCTCGTCGCTGTTCTCAAATTCCGATTCAGGTACCGTAAGAAGATCCGGTAGCTCGATATACGCTTCCTGAAGTCCGTTGAAAACGAGAGTGACGCGCCAATCGTCGTAATCGTTTACAAATTCGCCGAGATACTCATAAGCTTCGGCGAGACTGTTATATGCGGTAAGAGCGGAATCCGCATATGCGAAATTGTATTGCAGCTCCGGTGAATCGGGCGCGGCTTCAAGTTCGAGTTTTGCAGATGCGTAATATTTTTCAAGCTGCGCGATCTGAGGCTTTAGGCTTGAGAGCGCATTTGTGAAAATGTCGTTAACAGATGAATTCAGCGCGGCTTCTCCAAGCTCCTCGCGCATTGATCTGTATGATATTATGGTGCTTGTGACGTTGGTGAAGATCAACTCGTCGTTGCTTTCGGATTCGTTGATATCATATAAATATGTAAATACCGCCGCAACGTCATCCGGCGAGAAGCCGCTGTTTATCAGCTCAAGTCCTGCGATTATCTCGGTGTAATAGAGATATTCGGAAGAATAATAGCTGTAGCGCCAATCGTCTATGCCGTTATCCGCGAAGAAATCGAAAGCGTCCGCATAGGCGGTATAGTAGCTTCTGAGTATCACGGATTGTACGTTGCTGTCGGGATATTCTTCTGCCAATGCACGGTATTCTTCGGCGTTGCTCGTCGGGTCGTTGAACTTGTCGCCGATGTAGCCGATAAGCTTGTTCGCTCCGATTGAGATCGCGGGCGAGATAATGCACAGCACAAGAACTATAACGCTGATCACGCGGAACGAGGTCTGGTGCGAGAGCTTGATCAGCTCGTTTTTTATCAGTCTGCCGAGACCTTTCATACGCCTACGCCTCCTATCGTGTTATTTGTTGTCTTTTCGATGAACGCGTCTTCGAGAGAACGGTGCAGGGGGACGGCGCCGAGCGTTGGAATATCCGCGAGCACGATCTCCTTTACGAGAGATTTGATCTCGTCCTCGGACGCCGTAACAATAGCTCCTTCGCCGTCGATCTCCGCTTCCAGTCCGCGCTCTGCGGCGAGCTTTATAATCTCGCTTGGCTGTGCGGACTCAATGCGGTATTTTTCCTTTGCGTTTTCGGAATAGGCTTTCAGCTCGTCCATTGTGCGTATATCGACCAGAGTTCCTCGGTCGATTATTCCCACTGCGTCGCACAGCATTTCAAGCTCGGACAGCAGATGGCTTGAAATGAACACGGCGCAGTTTTCCTCGCGTGCCAAATATTTCAGTATATCGCGCAGATCTTTTATGCCGGACGGATCGAGACCGTTTGTCGGCTCGTCGAGAACAAGAAGCTTGGGATGATTTAGTATTGCCTGCGCAAGACCGAGACGTTGGCGCATACCGAGCGAGTAGCTTGAAACTTTATCGTCTAACCGACCGGTCAGTCTTACGATATCCGCAACCTCGTCCGCGCGCGAGTCCGGGAGATCGTCGTACATTCGTATATATTGCATAAGGTTTTGTCTTCCGGTGAGATATTTGTACATTTCCGGATTTTCGATTATTCCGCCGACGCGCGAAATTGCGTTTTCAAAATCGTTTTTCAAGCTTTTTCCGCAGATCTTGATCTCGCCTACGTCAAGTCTCAGAAGTCCGAGTATCAGCTTTATCGTAGTCGTCTTGCCGCTGCCGTTCGGACCTACAAAGCCGAATATCTCTCCGGCCTTAACCGAAAAAGTCAGATCGTGCAAAATCGGGCGGTTGCCGAACGCCTTCGACAGTCTGGTTATTTCAAGTGCCGGTGTGCTTATATCCATTGGCATTAATTATACCTGCCTTTCCCATCATTACAGCACAAGTATAGCATAAGTTTAGGGCTTTGTAAAGTGCGACATTTTTCGATCGGTAAATGTTATACTTGATTTTTTTACCGTGTTATCGTATAATCATTAAAGAAGATAAATACAGATTTTCGGGATGATTTACGTATATGAAAAAAGAAAAAACTGTTTTGATAATCGATGGTCAGGGCGGCAGGCTCGGTTCTAAGCTAATAGAGGAGCTTAGGGGCGGCGGCTTTGCGGGCGAGATAGTTGCCGTTGGTGCAAATGCCATAGCTACCGCGGCAATGATAAAAGCGGGAGCTACGAGGGGAGCGACGGGAGAAAATCCCGTGATCGTTACGTCCGGAAGGGCGGATATAATAGCGGGTCCGATCGGCATCGTTTTGGCGGACGCAATGGACGGTGAGATCACCGAGAAAATGGCTTGCGCGGTCGCGCGTTCCGATGCTGAAAAAATACTTATTCCGATGAATAGATGCGGATGCATGATCGCCGGAATCGAAAGACCGTCTATGAGCGAGCTTGTGAAAGCGGGCGCGAAGATGATCGCGGACGCTTACTCTGAATTATGATATATTATATTGCGGAGGTGATCTTATGAACCATATGACAGTCACGTGCGGCTCGATGTGGAGCGATTTTCCCGGATACAGCAATGTCTCTATTCAGGGCGCGATAGATTATGTATCCGCGTTCGGAGAGGGAGAGGTCGTTTTGTCCGAGGGAATATATACCTTGCGCGATTCGGTTCATTTGAGGAGCGGAGTTTCGCTTTGCGGAGCGGGAGTAGATAAGACCGTCTTGAAAAAAGCTCCGTCGGTCAAATGCACGACGGAGAATTACTGCGGTTACGGACACAGCGAGATCACGGTTACAGACGCGAGCATATTTCACGTTGGAGACGGTGTGTTTCTGACGGATAGCGGAGCGGGCGGATTTTACGCGACTCAATCAACTGT
The DNA here is from genome assembly GCA_964466545.1 of uncultured Lachnospiraceae bacterium. Taxonomy (GTDB): domain Bacteria; phylum Bacillota; class Clostridia; order Oscillospirales; family CAG-272; genus CAYXNQ01. Next base: position 4,768 of record CAYXNQ010000043.1, read on the forward strand.
GCAGGCGATCGACGGGAACACGATATATCTGCGACACGCGCTGAACGGAGACGTCGCAAAGGCTCGCGGCGGGTATATCGAGAGCGTATTTCCGCTTATTCGCGGAGAAAATGCGGACGGCGTGACGGTAACGCGCCTTACGCTTGACGGAAACGCGGAGAATAACGGATACATTAACGGATGTCGCGGCGGAGGGATATTCCTTATCGCGTGCGGCGATATATATATGAAGGATATACGCGTGACGAATTATAACGGTGACGCCGTAAGCTATCAGCAGTGCGTCAATATTCGCGTGATCGCCTCGCGATGCGACGGAAATCGCGGGAACGGACTGCACCCCGGCAGCGGCACGGTCGGAATGTCGATCGAGGACTGCGTTATAGAAAACAATCTCGGCAACGGTATATATTATTGTCTGCGAATACATCACAACATCTGCCGCGGAAATGTCATTCGCGATAACGGCTCCGAGGGACTTTCCGTCGGGCATCGCGACGACTACGTTGATATATCAGACAATGAGATATACGGCAACGGCAGAGAGGGAATCATTTTCAGAAACGACGGTATTCCGAGCGCGTCGGGCAAATACACGTCCGTCAGACAAAACAGGATCTACGATAACGCGCGCGTCGGCGGCGTTGGAGAAATATATGCTCCGCTTGAGCTGACCGGACTTCAGATGTACGACAATCGCGTCGGCGGCAAGGTCTCGCTTTCTTTGGCGGCGCCGCTTGTCGACAGCTACATTTGGGATAACGAATTTTCAGGCGAGGTGATTGCTTCAAGCTCAGGCGCATATCACCCTTTTGCTCCGGAGCAACTCAGAGTCATAGATATCGACAGTATTCCCGAAAAAGAATACAAGCATTTATCTCATCTTTGAGCGGAAAACAAAAAGACTCCGGACGTAGCCGCGAGTCTTTTTTACGGTGACGATTCAGTACAGCATTTCGACGACGTTTTGGCGCACATCGAGCGCGCCGTGACATTCGCTTCCGCCGAATTCGCCGTCGAGCGTCCACGAGACATCCCTCTCTGCTGAAAACGAAAGGCGGGAGCATTGAAAATGGTAAAGAAGCTCGGAGTCGGCTTTCTGCGCGATCAGACAGTTGATCAGCTTTTGCGTGCTTGCGGGAGAACGCGGATGCTTTACGAGCGTGACCTCCATTAGTCCGTCGTCGAATTTTGCGTCGCGATTGAGTCGCATATCAAATCCGCCGACCGAGTATGAATTTGCCATCATTCCGTAAATGAATTCGTCCTCGATCACGTTTCCGTCGTATTCAAATCGCATTTTTACGGGGTTGATATTTGTCAGGCTCTTTATACCTTCGATCAGATACGCGGTTCTGCCGAGATTATTTTTCATATGCTGAGGGGTTTCGTAGCTGACGTTTGTAAAAACTCCGAAAGCGGCGACGTATGTGAATATTTTTTGATTGAAGAATCCGATGTCGATCGAGTGAGGCGTGCCCTCGGCAATGCGCTTTGCGGCGATCACAGGATCTTTCGGGATACCGTGACTTCGTGCGAAATCGTTAACGGTCCCCGCCGGTATATATCCGATTTGAGATCGGGCGTCACGCGGAAGGGAGACCAGCGACGTGATCGCGGCGTTTAGCGTTCCGTCGCCGCCGCTGCATATCAAAAGTTCGAAATCGCCCGCGCGGTGTGCGAAAGTGCTTTCGAGATCGCCTTTTCCCTGAGTCGTTCTTATCGTCAGCTCGTACCCGTTTTTTGTAAATTCATCGATTATGCTGACGAGCTGTCCGGCGCGCATACCTTTGCCTGCGACAGGATTGATCATAAAAAGAGCTTTTTTCATTTTTTTGACACCGACCCTTCAAAAATAACAAAATTTAATTATTATTCATAGAATCCGTATATAATTTATAGTATAATGTTTTATATCATAAGTCAAGATGTAAACGGTAAATTTTTCGTTTTTTGATCTTACGGATAAATTATATTTATTTAATAAAAGAATGATGAAAGGTAATATAAGATATGGAGAAAAATTACGCTCCGGTCGCGCTTGAAAAGTGTGATTCTTACGACGTTGACGAAATATACGCCGTCATGAAACGTCAGGCTTCGGCAATCGGAATCGATGGCGACAGGATCAAGGGAAAGAACGTTGTTATCAAGCCGAATCTTGTGACGAGCAAGACTCCGGAAACCGCGGCAACGACGCATCCGGCTTTTCTCGAAGCGGCTGTCAAGCTTATACGCGAATACGAGCCTGCCTCTGTTTTGCTTGCGGAAAGCCCCGGCGGACCGTATACCGAGCTTGCGCTTAATTCCGTGTATAAAGGTTGCGATATTGAAAAAACCGCTGAAAGAATATCGCTTAAGCTTAACCGCGACGTGAGCTACGGAGAGGAACATTGCAAGGAGAGCAAGCTTTGCCATGCTTTCAATATAATCGAACCTTTACGCAATGCCGACGTTATTGTAGATCTGTGCAAGCTGAAATCACACTCGCTTACGAAGATGACGTGTGCCACAAAGAATTTCTTCGGTTCTGTGCCTGGCGTTTTGAAATTCGAGCTTCACGCAAGATATCCCGTTGTTGACGATTTTGCGGATATGATAATTGATCTCGTAGAATGTGTGACCCGCGGAAAATATGTTCTCTGCTTCTGCGACGCTATCGTTGCGATGGAGGGTAACGGCCCCAATTTCGGTATTCCGCGAAAGCTCGGCTGTATGCTCGCAAGCACATCTCCGTACTCGCTCGATATTGCCGCTGCGTCAATAATCGGCTATGCGACGGCGGATCTTCCGATCCAGAAAAAAGCCGCGGAGCGCGGATTTTGTCCTTACGCCGCCGATGAGCTTGAAATAATAGGCGCGAAAATATCGGATTTTGCCGTTACGGATTTTCTTCCGCCGGATTCCAAAAAGAATGGCGGATTTTTGGGCGGACTGTCTGATTTTATGGGCGGCAAATTTGCGAAATTCCTTGAGCCGCGTCCGGAGATCAACCGCGACAGATGCGTCGGATGCGGAAGATGCGCAAACTCCTGCCCGAAGCATACTATAGAGCTTATCAACCGCGACGGTAAGAAAATGGCGAAGATCAATCGCAAAAACTGTATAAAATGTTATTGCTGTCAGGAGCTTTGCCCGTTTGACGCGGTAAAGACGCACTCCAACTTCCTGATCAAGCTGATTCACTGACGGAGGGATATTCGTGGATTTTATAATTAACGCGGATCTTGCGGTGCTTGACTTTATACGCGAGCATTTTGCAAATCCTGTGCTGGATTGGTTTTTCAAAATAATCACGATGTTTGGCGAAGCGGGAATATTTTTTATTGCCGTTGCGCTTGTAATGGTGTGCTTTAAGAAAACTCGCAAGACCGGATTTATGATAGGCGCGGCTCTCGCCCTCGGCTTTCTGATAGGCAATCTCGGCTTGAAGCCGCTCGTACATAGGATAAGACCGTATGAATACGGCGGACGCGATATCGCGTTGATAATTGATAAGCTTGACGATTTTTCGTTCCCGTCGGGTCATACGCTTGCGGCGTTTGAAGCGGCAACCGTGCTGATGATTCGCGACAGAAAGCATTTCGGAATACCGGCGCTCGTTTTGGCTGTGCTGATCGCGCTTTCGCGACTGTATCTGTACGTTCATTATCCGAGCGATGTGCTCGGCGGCGCGATACTCGGTACGATATTCGGCGTGCTTGGCGTACTCATCGTGGAATTTGTTTATAAAAAGATCGGTTCTATATGCGCTTCGCGAAAAGAGAAGCACTGAATATAAGGACTTCCGAACCGTTTTGCCCCGCTCCGTATCAGGCGCGGGGCCTTTCGTATATTTTCGGCGTTGCCCGCAGCGCACAAAGACCAAAGACCGCGGACGAGAGCCGGCGGTCTTAATTGCAATCTGCTTTATTAGGTGCGCCATAGCTTCAGGCTCTCGAAACGATTTTCACTTCTTTGTAAGACGCGGCCTTTGCCTTTTCGCTTTGGCATATTTCGACATAGAAGCGACCGTTTCTCAGGCCGAAAAATCGGAAAAAGCATATCTTCCAAATAAAGAGTTTTGGGCAAGCGGAGGTTTTCATATTTCGGTGAAAATATTCTGGCCTTGTAAGCTTTCGGTAAATACAGATATGCTGTAACATTCGTATATTCCGCGCTTGCCGAGACGCTTCAGAAGCATTGGGACGGTGCCGGAGCATCGGATGCCGATTTCGACAGCTCGCCTTTATAATAGCTTACGCTAAAAGATATAAATTCCACGGCGGCTTACTCCTTTTCCGAAGGATATGCTCGTCTCACCGAATAAGTATATCGGAAAAACGGGAAAATTGCCATATATACACAAAAGCCGTCCGAATATTTTTTCGGACGGCTTGGATATTTGCTGTGATTGATCGTGGGCTAAGCTTTTACGGACGGTTGCCGCTTTCACATACGCTGTTTATCAGCTCGTCGATGGCGGCTGTGTATTCCGCTTCATTTTCGAGAAAGGTCATCGCGTGATCTGCGTGCTCCGCCGTTATAAGCTTTTTCGGAGCTTTGCACGCGGCGAAAGCAGCGTTCGTCATTTGCAACGGTACGAAATTGTCTGCCAGTCCGTGAGCGAAAAGAATCGGTCTTGTGTTGATTTGCATTGCCTTAACGGTCGAATATTCGGACAGACCGAAGCCCGCGATAAGCTTAACGATCGGTTCGGCAACTGTCATTACGGGAAATTCGGGCAGATGATACCAAAGCTTCAAAACGTGAGCCATGATGTCGTGAGGAGAAGTGAAGCCGCAGTCTGCGATTATAGCGCGGACCGACTCCGGAAGCTCACACCCCGATGCCATAAGCACCGTACTCGCGCCGAGAGACACGCCATCAAGAATTATCGGAAGCTCCAGGAATCTGTTCGATGCGTATACTGCCCAATCTCGGCAGTCAAGGCGCTCCTTTATTCCGAAGGTAATGTAATCGCCTTCGCTCTTTCCGCTCGCCCGCTGATACGGCACGAGCATAGCAAGTCCGTTTTCTCGGTAATGCTTGAATGCACACGAAAAATCTATCTCTCCGGAAGAATGGAAGCCGTGCATCATGACGATCAGTCCGCGCGGGTCGCAATCCGGCATTACAAGCTCGGCGGCGAGCTTTAAGCCGTCGTGCGAGGTTATGAATACCGTTTCTTTAGGAAGCGCACGGTAATAATCAATCCCGCGTTTGATTCGGCCGTAGTGCCCGTGAAAATGCGGATTGTCCTCTCGTGGTTCCGCGTCATGCTTTGGACGGCAGATGTTATTTCGTATAAGTATCGCGACTGTTGCTAATAATATCAAAGATATCGCAAAAAGCGCCGCGACTATTATGCAAAGCGTGATAATAACAGAGCTCATTTTTGGGTATTATTGTGCGTCTACGTTCGGGTGAGCCGGCCCGATTATCTGTACGTTCGGATTATCGGTTGAGACGCTTCCGTCCTTTAGGCTTATCCATTGGGAAAATTCGCACAGCTGATCGTTGACGTTGATGACGGTCTTTGCGTTTGAATATATATCGCTCAAATTGCAGTTGATTATAAACGCGCCGCGCGAAACATACAGACAACCCGTTATTTCAACCGTTTCGCGAAATTCCATGCCGTAGACGAATACGTCGGATTTCGGGTCGCGCGGGATTATCAGGTAAAATTCTCCGCCGCCGATGTTTGCATAATAATTTTCCGCAA
>CAYXNQ010000044.1:0-2628 GCA_964466545.1 uncultured Lachnospiraceae bacterium
AATTCAGAATATTCGCGGCGGCGCTTGCGGCACTGAGCGTTATCTCGGTGTCGGGTTGCGCGATATCCGCGGCGCTTGAAGAAGAAAACGGCTTTAAGTATAACTCAAGCCAAGTTTCAAAAGAGGAAGCGGTCGGCGATATTACTTATCATAACGTGTCCTCTCCGTCCGTGTTCGGTGGGATATCGGCACCGTCAATCTTCTCTGATTACACTGAGAAGCCATACGGAATCGTAGAAGGTGACATTTACGTGTCCGTTAACGGAAGTGACGAAACGGGTGACGGAAGTAAATCGAACCCGTATGCAACGGTGACGAAAGCGCAAAGCGTGATCCGCGAAATGAAAGCTGAAAATAAACTCCCCTCAGGCGGACTTACCGTGTCTATCATGGCTGGCGAATACAGACTCAGCGAGGGTCTTGTGTTTACCGAGGAAGATTCCGGAACGGCTGATTGCCCGATTACATACGCGGCATACGGTGACGGCGAAGTAGTATTCAAAGGCTCAATGAAGCTCAATGCTTCCGACTTTACCGCGGTCGGCGACGATATTAAAGCTATCCTTCCTGACGAATCCAAGGATAAAGTCCTGATGATCGACCTGTCAAAGTACGGTATCACAAAGGATCAGCTTCATATTTATGATATCGGTTCGCATACGTGGGTAAGCTCTTACGACAGCTCGTATGTCGGAATAAATGAAGAAATTTTGTTTAACCGCGAAGCGCTGACGCTCGCGCGTTACCCTAACAATGACGAATTGCTCGTTATCAGCGAGCTTGTCGATTTAGGAGATGCCGGTACAAAAACGCCTGCCGTGTTCAAAATGAAATCCGATACGGCTGAGCACGTAAAGACTTGGCATTCTTTTGATGAAATCTGGTGCATCGGAGTGTTCTGGGGTGATTGGGATACGATTTCTTCCAGAGTTTCGTTTGATTTTAATACCAACAGCGTAATATATGAGACGAATCAATTCGGAAATAGCGGCGATAGAGCTCCACACAGAACGGCACCGTATATATTCTATAATGTACTTGACGAGCTTGACGTTCCGGGCGAATACTACATAGACCGCGAAAACTGCATAATGTATATGTATCCGACCGGCGATATGGCTGACGCCGAGATCGAAATTGTGGTCGATTTCGACGACACGATGCTGTCCGGCGATAAGCTTGAAAATGTCACGTTTATGGGACTTACGTTTTTTGGAAGCAAAGGTAGCGGTATTCTGGCATACGATACCAAGAGTCTCAAGCTCTACAGATGCAAATTTTACGGAGTGGGCGGAATAGACGGCTATGCCGCTGAAATTGACGGATATAACTGCTCAATAATTGATTGCGAAGCGCACTATGTTTTTGCTAACGGTTTCTCGGTCGGCGGAGGCGACAAGGAAACTTTTACAAATTCTAATTCCGTGCTTGAAAACTGCTATGTGACGCATTGGGGACTTCGCAGTATCGCAGGTAGCGGAGCTTTGTCAATCGGTGGTTGCGGCACTGCAATGCGGCACTGCGAAGCGGCATATTCTACCGCCAATGCCGGTTGCGTTTGGAACGCTGAATCGGTTTGCGAATACAATATATTCCACGACTGCACCACATGGGCGACGGATATGGGAGCGTTTTATTACGGCGACTCGATTATGGGCGCCCCCAACGTTACGGTGAGATATAATATCTTTTACAATATCGGAAGCGAATATGCTAAGCCTCGTGCGCTGTATTGGGATCACGGTCACGGTAATCAGCGTGCGTACGGAAACCTGTTCGTCAATATTACGGGGCACGGTATCATAGCCGGCGGCGGACGTAATAACTCGATAATGGGGAATATTATAGTAAATTCGCAGCAAGATTCGATATATTACAATGACGCTATGCTGTGGGGATATGCGGAAGGACATGAGGATGAATATTTTAGAATGCACTACAGCGGCACGACTAAAAATCAGCTTTGGTTTGATCACATCGCATATTTGCAGTTCATCAATTTGAACGACGATGAACCGCACGACGCATATTTTCTTCTCAATCCGGCGATGAATCATATCAGCGACAACATCATTATGACTACGAGTACCTCTATCGGAAATATCTTCACTGAGGTATGGCAGTATAGCATAATCAAAGATAACTATTTGGGAGGGCTTGGACTTAACGATCTTACAAAGGTGTTTGTCGATCCGGCAAAGGGCGACTACAGAGTCCGCGAGGATTCGGAGATATGGGACACGGCAATAGGCTTCAAGGATATCCCGTATCATTTGATCGGTAGATATTGATATAGCAGGCACAAAAAAGCCTTGCGGCAAAAACGCCGCAAGGCTTTTTAATTTATTATTTGAAGTATGCTACTCCTGATTCGAATATCGGCTGGAGCTTGTTTCCGGGAACATTGAGCGCGACGTTTTCGCCGCGGCGTTCGCTGTGTCCCATCTTTCCGAGGATACGTCCGTCGGGACTGATGATTCCCTCGATAGCCCACATTGAACCATTGGGGTTGACGTCGGGCGACATTGACGGTGCTCCGTTTTCGTCGCAGTACTGCATAGCGATCTGACCGTTTTTCAATAGTGCTTCCAGCATGGCGGGCGGAGCGATGAATCTGCCTTCGCCGTG
>CAYXNQ010000044.1:2728-10461 GCA_964466545.1 uncultured Lachnospiraceae bacterium
GTATCCTTCAGGGAAGCGAAATCGACTATGCCGTTTTTATCATAATTCGGGCGAATGAGGTAGACGAAGCTTCCGACATTCTTAAATTCCGGAGTGATGGCGGCGCGGGCGTCTGCCGCTTCAACGGCGAACGAAACAAGCGTCGGCGGTACGTCGATATCTTCAAATGTGCCGGACATACTGTCTTTGCCGCCGATGGCGCCGAGTCCAAGCTCAAGCTGTGCGCGGTATGCGCCGAGCAAAGCCGCAAAAGGTTTGCCCCAACGCGACGGTTCGCCCTTGGTTCTTTCAAAGTATTCCTGATATGTCAAATATGCGTTTTTGTAATCAAGACCTGCGGCGCAAAGCTTAGCGGCGGAGTGTACAGTCGCATAAAGTGCGCCGTGATACGGTGAAACGGAAGAAAGGTAAGGATCAAAGCCGTATGCCATGTATGATGCGGTCTCGGTTTCGCCTGAGACAGGAAGCTTTGCAGCCATATATTGCGGTGCGGTCAACTGATTCTTTCCGCCGAACGGCATTACGACGGTGGAAGCTCCGATCGACGAGTCAAATCTTTCGGAGAGACCGCGCTTCGAGCATACGTTGAGGTCGCCCATGAGGGAAAGAACGGCATTTTTGATGTCGCCGTCATAGTGTTCGCAGGCTTTGCCGTAGAGAATATCGGCGGTGTCGTTTGCCGGAACGCTTACGGCGGTGTGCTTGGGTGCGCCGTTAGACGAGAGAAATTCGCGGCTCAGGCTGACTATGGTCTTGCCCATCCAGTTCATCTTGAGGCGAGGTTCTTCCGTGACGACCGCGACGATCGTTGCCTGAAGATTTTCGCTTTCGGTATATTTTATAAATTCGGGAGCGTCGTCCGCATTTACGACAACAGCCATTCTTTCCTGCGACTCGGAGATCGCAAGCTCGGTGCCGTCGAGACCTTCGTATTTCTTGGGAACGCTGTTAAGATCTATCGTGATGCCGTCGGCAAGCTCTCCGATCGCGACGGAAACTCCGCCTGCGCCGAAGTCGTTGCATCGCTTGATGAGACGTGTAACCTCGCCGCGACGGAACAGTCTTTGTATCTTTCTTTCTTCCGGCGGATTGCCTTTTTGCACTTCAGCGCCGCACTGTGTCAGCGAGCTTGCTGTATGTGCTTTCGAGGAGCCGGTCGCGCCGCCGCAGCCGTCTCTGCCGGTCTTTCCTCCGAGGAGTATTATAAGATCGCCCGGCTCCGGTGCGCTGCGAATAACGTGTTCTTCCGGCGTTGCTCCGACGACCGCGCCGATTTCAAGGCGCTTGGCAACATAGCCCGGATGATATATTTCATATACGCCGCCCGTTGCGAGACCGATCTGATTTCCGTAAGATGAATATCCCGCGGCAGCGCCAAGTGTTATTTTCGACTGCGGCAGCTTGCCGGGAATGGTGTCGAGGATCGGTGTGCGCGGATCTGCGGCTCCGGTAACGCGCATTGCCTGATATACATAGGCGCGTCCCGAAAGCGGATCGCGTATCGCTCCGCCGAGACAGGTGGCAGCTCCGCCGAACGGTTCGATCTCGGTCGGGTGATTGTGAGTTTCGTTTTTGAACATGAGGAGCCAATTTTGCTCCTCTCCGTCGACCTTAGCCTTGATCTTTACGGAGCAGGCGTTGATCTCCTCGGATTCATCGAGGTTTTTGAGAACGCCGGTCCGCTTCAGATATTTTGCGGCTATCGTCGCGATATCCATAAGAGTTACGGGGCGGTTCTTGCCGGCATACAGAAATTCGCGTTTTGCTACGTAGTCGGTGTAGGTTTCCTTTATATAATCCGGAGCGATATCTACAGATGATATCTCGGTCAAAAATGTCGTATGGCGGCAATGGTCGCTCCAATACGAATCAATAAGTCTAAGCTCGGTTATGGTAGGATCTCTGCCTTCTTCATCGCGGAAGTATTCGCGGCAGAATTTTATATCATCGGCGTCCATTGCGAGAGCGTAACGCTTGATGTAGGAAACAAGCTCGTCGTCGGAGGCTACGGTGAAGCCGTCAAGCGTTGCGACTTCGGTCGGAGGTGTGATCTTTTCTTCAAGAGTTTGAGGAATATCTTCGGAGGCTTCGCGACCTTCGACCGGATTTATGACATATGCCTTAAGACGCGCAAATTCTTCGTCGGAGATATCTCCGTAGAGCAGATAGACCTTGCCGGATCTCACGCGAGGGCGAACGCCGTTCATGAGAAGCGCGATGCACTGCTCGCAGGAGTCGGCTCTCTGATCGAACTGTCCCGGAAGATACTCAAACACAAAGCGGCGCGACGCCGACGAGGTATCGAGCGTTCGGGACGCTATGTCGGTCTGCGGTTCGCTGAATACCGTGTGCATTGCGCGCGCAAGCACCGCGTCATCTATTCCTTCAACGTCGTAACGGTTTACCACGCTTATCGAGCGCAGCCCCGTGATTTGCAGGTTTTCGTTGAGATCGCGAGTGAGATTGGTGCCTTCGCTGTCAAAGCCGTCCTTGCGTCTGACAAAAATTCTATAAACCATTATAACCTCCGACCACAGATGTGGTAAAATATAGTTGGATTTACTGTAAAAACCGCGATTTATTTGCGGGAAAAATACGATATTACAAGACCGTCTGCGTTTTCTTTCGTATATACGGGAAGAATGTCGCCCGGAGAGGGAAGCATATCGACCGAGGATACGGGCACGGCTGCATTTACGAAATGTTCGGTGTGTCCGAGAATGTATTCGCCCTTGATCTCTTCGACGTTTATAAACGCAGGCTCTACGCTGTGAACGGAAATATATTCGGCGAGTAGCTCGTCCCTGATTTTGTTGCCTTCAGATATAAGAAGCTCCGAACGGCGATTCTTAATATCTCCGGCAACCTGATCCGGCATAGACGCCGCTTCCGTCGATTCTCTCGGTGAGTATGGAAAGACGTGTAGGTGTAAAAATCTGTGCTTGCGGCAAAATTCGACTGTTTCGGCAAATTCAGTCTCGGTTTCTCCGGGAAATCCGACGATTATATCGGCGGAGAGCATTGCATGCGGGAAATTTTCGCGTATGTTACACAAGATACTGTCGGCAACTTCGGCGGTGTATTTACGCCTCATTCTTCGCAACACGCTCGAAGATCCCGATTGAAGCGAGATGTGAAAATGCGGAAGCAAATGTGTTGCGTTTCGGATATTTTCAAGAAAGTCCTTGCGGAGAAAGCTCGGTTCGAGCGAGCCAAGCCCGATGCGGCTGACGAGCGGAAGCGCGTCAAGCTTCAATATCAGCGATGCGAGATCTTCGCCTTCCGGTAGGTCTCTGCCGTATGCGGCACATTCGATGCCGGTGAGAATAAGCTCGCGGCAACCGGATTCGGTCAGGCGCTTTCCTTCGGCGAGCACGTCGTCGATCGGCCTTGAAGTGATCTTTCCTCTGGCGCGGGGAATGGCGCAATATGCGCATTTATTTTCGCAACCGTCCTCGATCTTTATATATGCTCTTGCACGGCGTGAGCGCGATATTTTAAGGTCGAATATTCTGTAGGGATCGGTATTGATTGCTTGTGCGTGCGGGGCGGCTCCGCTTACAAGACAATACGCGACGTTGGCGATATCCGCCTTATCGCGATTTGAAATGACGCACGACACTCCCGGTATTTCAAGGGCGGCGGCGCGATTGTTTTCGGAAAAGCATCCGGTCACGATAACGTGCGCCGATGTATTCGCGGCACGGCGTATGAGCTGTCGTGATTTTCTGTCGCTTTCCGCCGTTACGGTGCAGGTGTTGATAATGCAGACGTCCGCGGGCGTTTCCGGAGCTACAAGCTCAAAGCCGCGCTTTTGCAGGGCTTCGGATACGGCGTCGGATTCATATTGATTCACTCGGCAGCCGAGCGTCATAACAGCCGCGCGAGGCTTTTTTGTTTCAGTCATTCATTGCTCCGTGAAGATCGGTTACGTTTGCCGCGAGTCCCGAATTTGTTTGATTTTTGTATCGCGGCGTACAAAGAAATTATATCATAAATACACGCCTGTGTCAACCGCGGTTTGCCTCTGACGGCAGAATGATGCAGCAGAATATTTAACAAAAATTTTCATTCTTTGACATAATTCTATTTACAAATGCAGCGATTTGTGATACTATTATGAAGGTTTATGTCGGCAGACCGATTGCGCGGAATATCCTCGCCCTGTCTCTGCCGATATGCTATGTAATTATTAGCCTTTGGCTGAAATTCAGGAGGAAAATTTTGAAGCTGATCTACAATGTCAATGACAAGCCTCGCTTCGGACAGCTTATCGTATTTGCGATACAGCAGCTCCTTGCGATAATGGCTGCAACGCTCGTCGTTCCCGTAATTACGGGACACGGAATGAGCTCCGCCGCCGCTCTGTTCGGAGCGGGAATCGGAACTATCGTTTATGTTCTTTTTACCCGTGCAAAGAGCCCGGTATTCCTCGGTTCGTCCTTCGCATTTCTCGGTTCCATGGCGTCTGCATTTGCAGGCGGTGTTTCAATGCAGCTCGGCTATGCCGGACTTATAATCGGCGCTACGTTCGCAGGTCTCGTTTACGTAGTTATTGCGATAATCGTAAAACTTGTCGGTGTTGAATGGATAAACAAGCTCATGCCGGCTGTCGTTATCGGTCCTACGGTTGCAATTATCGGACTTTCCCTTGCCGGCAACGCTATCGGCGATCTTACGACGGGAAGCGTTACAAAGACTGTATCCGAAACGATCGCCGTAATCGGAGAAAGCGGACTCCCTGAGCTTATCACACAGGAAAGCTCCGTTGCCGTTGCGTCTCCGCTTATCGCTATCTTTTGCGGACTTGTAACTCTTGCCGTAACGATGCTTTGTGCGACCTTCGGTAAAAAAATGCTACGTCTTATCCCGTTTATAATGGGTATTCTCGCAGGATATGCGACCGCGCTTATCTTCACGATCATAGGAAAGACCGCAGGCATCGAAGCGTTGCTCGTTTTGAATACCGCTCCGCTTGAGGCTCTTGTTGACGGCGGCATCACGATCAAGACCTTCTTTGATATCCCTGATTTCACATTTATTACTGCCTTTAAGGGCATAGGCGAGATCAACGGTACATACATCGCGACGCTCGCCGTTGCATATATTCCCGTTGCGTTTGTTGTATTCGCGGAGCATCTTGCCGATCATAAAAACATCTCCTCTATTATCGAAAAGGATCTTTTGAAGGATCCCGGACTTTCCCGCACGCTTCTCGGCGACGGCGTAGGCTCGATTGCCGGTGCGTTCTTCGGCGGATGCCCCAATACGACTTACGGCGAATCAATAGGCTGCGTTGCGATCACGGGAAATGCTTCCGTAATTACGATCGTGGCTGCCGCTGTCGGCGCTATGCTCATCGCCTTCATAAATCCGTTTGTCGCTTTTGTAACATCGATTCCTTCATGCGTAATGGGCGGAGTCTGCATGGCGCTTTACGGATTTATCGCGGTTTCGGGACTTAAGATGATTCAAAAAGTCGATCTTGAAGCCAATAAGAATCTGTTCGTTGTTTCCGCAATTCTGATTGCGGGAATCGGCGGTCTCCAGATAAGCATAGGCAAGATTACGATAACCTCTATCGCTTGCGCGCTCATTCTCGGAATATTGGCGAACATTATGCTCAGCCGTTCCAAAGAGAACACTGAATCCGAAAACTGAAACAGTTGAATATAGCAGGGAAAATCGGACGTCTTTTGCGGCGTCCGATTTTTTTTTGCTTGATTTTTTGCGTAATACAGAAAATTGTGGATAGAATAATCTATGAAGATAGGAAACCGAACGGAGATCATCGCAGAATGGATAACGAATCTAAAAAAGCGTACAAAAAATATGTAGACAAGACGTCTCGCAGATCACCGGTCGTAGCCGATTCCGTGAAGGCATTTGTAATCGGCGGAGCGATATGCACGATCGGGGAGGCGCTGATCGAGCTGTATACAAAAGTGTGCGGGCTTGAAGACAGAGACGGGGCGACGCTTGCCTCGGTAACTTTGATTTTTTTTGCGGTTTTACTGACGGGCCTCGGAGTGTTCGATAAGCTTGCGAAGCACGCCGGCGCGGGAACGCTTGTGCCGATCACAGGTTTTGCCAACGCGGTCTCGTCATGTGCTATCGACGCTCGTGCCGAGGGATATATATTCGGCGTAGGCGCGAAGATATTTACGATCGCAGGCCCTGTAATACTGTACGGTATAGTTGCGGGGACGGTATACGGCGCGATATATTGGATTTGCGGCATACTGTTTTGAGCGGGGGAGCTTTATGGGGAAAAATATCATTTGCATGAAAAAAGAGGTTCGCGTAATCGCCGCCGCGTCTGTCGTGGGGCACGAGGAGCACAGCGGCCCGATAGGTAAATATTTCGATGTATATGACGGAGAAAACGACAGCTTCGGACAAAGCACGTGGGAGAGCGCGGAGAGCGAGATGCAGAGGCTTGCGTTTGCAAAGGCAAAAAAGGAATGCGCGCTCGCGGACCCGGAGCTTGATATGCTTTTGGCCGGAGATCTTTTAAATCAGTGTACCGGAGCGGGCTACGGTCTGCTCGATTACGATATCCCGTATATCGGACTGTACGGAGCCTGCTCTACAGCGGCAGAGGGAATATTGCTCGGCTCGCTTCTTTGCTCAAGCGTGATCGGCAGATGCGGTGTTGTCAGCTCGTCGCACAATTGTTCTGCCGAGAGGCAATATCGCTTTCCGCTGGAATACGGCGGTCAGCGCTCTCCGACATCTCAATGGACGGTCACGGGCGCGGGGGCGTATATAATATCTTCATGTGATGGCGATTTTTTGGCGGACAGCGTTAGGATCTCGGATGTTTTGCCCGGGTGCGCGATGGATTTCGGGATAAACGATGTGAATAATATGGGAGCGGCGATGGCTCCCGCGGCGGCGGATACGCTTCTGAGGTATTTTGCCGACGGCGGCATTGCTGCGCCTGATCTGATATTAACAGGCGATCTCGGCGTACACGGAGCGGCGATATTCAAAAAGCTGATGACGGAAGGCGGTCACGATATTGCCGACAGATACAACGATTGCGGCCTTATGATATACGATATTCCGTCGCAGGACAAGCACTCTGGCGGTTCTGGCTGCGGCTGCAGTGCGGCGGTGCTTGCCTCATTCGTGCTGAAAAGAATGATTGAGGGTGCATATCGCGACGTTATCTTTATCGGAACCGGCGCGATGATGAGTCCGATGAGCTTACAGCAGGGGAAAAATATTCCGGCGATAGCGCATCTTGTGCATCTTTGCGCAAGCGATAGGAGAGGTAAAATATGAATTACGTGTATGCATTTGCGGTAGGCGGAGCTTTTTGCGCCGTTGCCCAGGTATTGATCGACAGAACGAAGCTGACGCCGGCGCGGATACTCGTTTTATACGTAGTTGCGGGCGTTGCGATGAGCGCGATCAGAATATATCAGCCGCTTGTTGATTTTGCCGGAGCTGGCGCGTCAACGCCGCTTTGCGGCTTCGGTCATTTGATAGCTCGCGGAATGAGAGAGGCAATCGACGAAAACGGAGCGATCGGGATATTGACCGGCGCGTTTACGTCATGCGCAGGGGGGATTGGCGCGGCTCTCGTATTCGGATTTTTCGCGTCGCTGATATTTCGCGGAAAGACTAAAAATTGATCAACTTTGCGCTTTTTCTCAAATTTCCTTGACGAGAGCCTTTTTGTGCGGTATAATACAATAAGTATGTTTTCAGCATAAAAACGGTAG
>CAYXNQ010000045.1:0-10370 GCA_964466545.1 uncultured Lachnospiraceae bacterium
TTGTTTACCGCGTTTTGATAAAGCTCGACGATCTCCTTCAATATTTCAACATACGCAAAATCCTTGTTGTAGGCTATGTTCACTTCGCGCATCATTGTCAGATTTTCGATCGGCAGGACTGTGAGCTTGCCTTTTTTTACGTCGCTGGCGCAAACGCTTTTCGGTAATATGGAAACTCCGAGATTTTTGCGCACGAGTTCCTTTATCGTCGCAACGTTGTCTACCTCAAGAGAAATGTTAAAGCTGTCGATAGATTCGTTTATGCTTATCAGCGTCGCTTCAAACAGTCGGCGGGTCGCCGAGCTTGGAAGGCGCAGTATCATGTTTTCGTTTTTCAGCTCGCTGATCGTTACCATCGATTGCTTCGCAAGGGGATTTTCGTTATTCAGTACGCAAACGAGATAATCCGTGTCGAGCATAAAATAGTTCAGCTTGCCGGAAAGACGCTTTCCTTCGACTACCGCGAGATCAAGCTCGTAGTTTTCAAGCATTTCATAAAGATTATTTATAGTGTCCGTGATTATCGTTACGGTCGCTCCGGAAGAATTGTTTGCATACTTCGCAAGCACGTCGATTATCGTATTGTTTTCGGATGAGTGCGTTATCCCGATGCGGAAACGCGATACGTGCCTCTGCGCGTCGGCGATGCGTGACAGCATTTTTCCGTGCAGCGCTTTCAGCCGCCTTGCGTATGTCACCGCGATCTCGCCCTCCTTTGTCAGCTTGAAGTCTCCCTTGCCGCGAATGAAAAGCTTGGCGTTACATTCGTGTTCGATCTGATTTATGTGATTGCTGACCGCGGGCTGCGTCAGCGACAGTATTTCCGCCGCTTTTGTGAAGCTTTTACATTCGGCTACGACGAGTAGGGTTTCGAGCTTTATATCGAGCATGGGGACCTCCGATTATATATAACAAATCGTTATGCATAATTAAAAATATATAATTTGATTTTATGGAATATTGCTGTATAATATATAAGTACAACAATAACTCAGCTGTGAGGCAGCGTTATCTGTGCGTACGTTTTCGGGCTGATGGGCGCTCAGCGTATTTTTATTATATAACGCGAGCTTATAGCATAATCTATTTATATCACGAAATTGAAGAAATTGCAAGGCGCAACAGTAAATTTCAGTATGCGGTCGAAATATATTACCGTGCCTGTCTGCTTGACAATAGATGATCGGGGGATTTTTTGAATGCTTGATTCGCTTTATGAACGGTTGGGCAACACGTCGAGTGTTGCCGTGGTTATTATTTCGATCGCGATAATGCTGCTGTCGGGATTTTTGATGACGCGAGTTACTAAAAAATTGCGACTGCCGAACGTTACCGCGTATATCGTAGCCGGAATTTTGATAGGTCCCTTTTGTCTTGATCTTATTCCGAATGAGATAGTCGAAGGAAGTGAATTTTTGGCGGATATCGCTCTTGCGTTTATTGCGTTTGGGACGGGGGAGTTTTTTAAGCTGTCAAAGCTCAAAAACAGCGCGGGCAAGGTGATCGTGATCACGCTTTTTGAATCGCTTGCCGCTTCCGTGCTTGTGTTCGTGCTCACGTTTTTCGTCCTCCGGCTTGATCTCGCTTTTTCGATAGTTTTGGCGGCGCTTGCCTCCGCGACTGCGCCTGCCTCAACAATGATGACGATAAGGCAGACAGGCGCCAAAGGAGATTTCGTAGATACCTTGCTTCAGGTAGTTGCGTATGACGATATCGTTGCGCTGCTTGCATATAGCGTTGCCATATCTGTTGCGGTAACTTCCACAACGGGAGCGAGCTTCAGCTTTTTGAATATTGTGATTCCGATCGCAAAAAATATCGCAGTGCTCATCCTCGGCGGCGTATTCGGATTCTTGCTAAAGCTGTTTATACGTCGCAAGCGCTCGACTGATAACCGACTGATAATCGCGATCGCGTTTTTGTTTGCTTTTTGCGGAGTTTGCGCCGCTATGGACGTTTCGCCTTTGCTCGGCTGTATGTCGATGGGGACGGTCTATGTAAACGTTTCTGACGACGACAAGCTGTTTAAGCAGCTCAACTATTTCAGCCCGCCGATACTTCTTTTGTTTTTCGTGCGTTCGGGACTGTCGTTTGATCTTGGAGCTTTGCTCAAGCCGTCCGGCGCGATCGGCGGCGTGTCGCTTTTGGTGATCGGCGTTTTATATTTTATAGTGCGGATACTCGGCAAATACGCCGGTGCTTTTTTCGGATCGTTTTTGACGCGAAAGCCTCGCGAGACCAGAAATTATTTGGGACTCGCCCTGATCCCGCAAGCCGGAGTCGCTATCGGTCTTGCGGCGCTCGGCGCGAGAACTCTTGGCGGCGAGATCGGCGCGGCCCTCGAAACGATAATTCTCGCATCGAGCGTCCTATACGAGCTGATCGGTCCTGCCTGCGCCAAGCTGTCGCTTTATCTTTCCCACTCATATTCAAATAAGCTTGAGGATATAGTTCCGCTCGGCGATCCTGAACAGAAGGACAGTAAGGAAAATCAAGTCGAGGAGCTTATCGAGCGGATACGTGTTATCCAAGATGAGCTGAAGCAGGAAAAGATAAGCGATGAGGAGCGCGCCTTTACGGAGGCGGCGGAGGAGCATTACGCAGCGATATCGGCACGCGGCAATGCAAAACTGTATAAGGAGAGAAGAAAATGACAGATCCTATAGCAACTTTTTTGGGCGAATGGTCCGTTTCGGTAAATGTATACAGCGTTATGCTGCGAATTTGTTTATCGGTCGTTCTTGCTGCGATAGTCGGCTGTGAGCGTTCCAGCAAGCGTCACTCTGCAGGACTTCGCACATTTATACTTATATCGCTGTCGATGACAATAGTCATGTTACTTGATATCAGCTTGATCGGCGCCTCAGGAATGCCTCTTCTCTCGGCTGCCGGTGTGATCGGCGTGGCGATAATAAGCGTTCACTCGCTGTTACTCAGCTCGCGCAGTCAGATCAAGGGATTGACTACGGCGGCGGGAATGTGGGCGTCTGCGATGATAGGTCTTGCGTGCGGCGCGGGATATTATACTATCACTCTCGTTGCATTTATCGTTTTGCTCTGCTGTCTTTCTTTGCTCCCGATGCTTGAAAGCTATCTGAAAAACAGGTCTAATCATTTTGAAGTGCATCTTGAGCTAAAAAACAGCAGCTACCTCTATGATTTCGTAACGACGATACGTAGGCTCGGATTGAAGATCGATGATATCGAAGCAAATCCGGCTTACGCCAATTCCGGAATTAGTGTTTATTCGATTTCC
This sequence comes from uncultured Lachnospiraceae bacterium, assembly GCA_964466545.1. GTDB lineage: Bacteria > Bacillota > Clostridia > Oscillospirales > CAG-272 > CAYXNQ01. The sequence continues at coordinate 3,257 of CAYXNQ010000045.1, forward strand.
ATTTCAATCAGCAGTAATGAGCTAAAGAAATACAAAACTCACACCGAGATAATAGAGGCGCTGAGAAGCCTCGATTATATTTATCATATCGAGGAGATGTGGCTGTAAAATTGTGCGCGAAAAACACCGCTTTGAACGAGGGCGTTCAGAGCGGTGTTTTGGGTTATCGCCTTAGCTCTGCGGAATTTCAAAGCCGCGACCGAGCGTTAAGGAATAGAGTATAGTGCGTTTTATCGGCTCTGCGAAGATCATCTCCGCGATCCTGCGGTAATTTTTCAGCTGATTTTCGTGGCGCGCGATCAGCTTTGCGCCTGCGAGCGCGTGATCGTGAAATTCTTCTGCCGTAAGCGAGTCGGTTTTGTAATCAAGCAGTGTTAGCGTGCCGTCGGGCGCGCGGTAGATACAGTCGAACACGCCCTGCACGGTGATCTTGACGTTATCTCTCGCCAATTTTTCGGCAAGCTCCCGCTCGCCTGTGAAATCCTCGGCGGGCAAAAGCGCATTAAATCTGAATTCGCGCTTCACGAACGGCGACGAGAGTATCTCTTTGAAAATGTCCGAGTCGGCAAAGCGACGCAGCGAGTTGAGATTTATGTTATCTCGCGCCTCGCGGGGCAAAAATTGTGCTTCGAGCAATCGGTCAAATTCGGCTGAAACGCCGCGTTCGGCTATCGCCTTAAAATCGCAGAACTGCAAAAACATATGTGTGAAGGTGCCCTTTTGAGCGGCGTCCGGGCGCGATGCTTCACTTATGAATCGCGGTACGGGAATGTCACCTTCCCGCGTCTCCGGCTCAACGTCGGCGTCAAGAGATTCGGGCGCGCTTTCGTATATGTCAAGCGACGTCGGCGTCAGCTTCGATACAGTCAGCTTCGAGGGAATATTTGAGAGATAACCGTTCGGATATTTGAATTCGAGACGCGATAAGATAGCCTTTACGCGCTCCGGCGACGTATGCGCTTCAGGGCGCGGAGCGGAGCTTTGCGTGCCTGCATCGGCGCTAACGTCAAGCTCAGACGCGATAGCGAGGCGGAAGGCGTCTTGCGTTCCGTTTTGCATTATTGCGCCGAGTATCCATGTAATATAGTTTTGAGCGGAATAGACGGTCTGCTTTTTGAAGGCGAGCTTCGTAGCGTCGTTATCGAGAGCGTAATACATCGAGGCGTCTGCGCGTGCGTGATTCAGGGAATCTTCGGGAGAGGGAAGCGAGGCGGTGATGATCAGTCTTTCCTTCGCGCGCGTCATCGCGACATACAGTATTCGCATTTCTTCTTCCGTTTGCGATTCGCGGATAGCTTCGGACAGCGCCTCGCGCAGAGGCGTATTCAAGCGAAGGAGAGCCGTCTCGTCCGGCAGCCGCATCGTCGCGCCGTATCGCGAATCAAACAGTAGGGCATTGCGCTGATCGGACGAATTAAAGCTCTTGGCGCTTTCGGCGATGATGCAAACGGGAAATTCAAGCCCCTTGGACGCGTGGATACTCATTACCGATACGGCGTCAGGATCGATATCTTTGTCGGCGGCGGGCGACTCCACAGACGCGCCGAGTTCGATAATGCCGTCAAGCTTTTTCAAAAAACCGTACAGACCGGGATATGCGGAGGCTTCCGATTGCCGCGCGAGGTCGTAAAGCTTGAAGATATTTGCGCGAGCTTTTCCGCCGTCGCTTTTGAGGATCCTGAAAAGACCGAGCTCGGTAAATATATGATATACGGCATTTGCCGCTGATTTTGTACGGATGCTTTGACGTAGCCTGCATATCAGGGTGTAAAAATCGCGGCATTTTCGCGCAGTGCATTTTTCTTTTTCAGAAGACAGCTCGTCAATATTAAGCTGTGCAAGTGAAGTCACGTTATCCCAGAGATTTGTGCTTCTATCGTGCGCGCGTATCGCCACAAGCTTGTCGAGCGTAAATGAAAACACGGGAGAAAACATGGCTCCGGCGAGATATATCTCATTTGTGGGATTATCAACCGTGTGCAATATCGAAACTGCCAAAAGTATCTCAGGCTGATTAAAAAAGTCCGGATTTTCCTTTTCGTTTACTTTTATGCCGCGCAATTTCAGCTCGTTCGTATACTTGTGCGCCGATGATGACGGATTTCGCACAAGTATCGCAATGTCCTTGCCGCGAATTTTACTGCCGTCGGCGAGATAACCGTCGCTTAGCAATTTTTTTACTTCATTTGCGACAAATGCCGATTCCGAAAGCTTGGCGTTAGCGTCGTCAGCATCTTCGCTTTCGTCGTCCTGAGAGCTTTTTCTCGGAGACGGGATCAAATAAACGGATACCGGAATCGGCTGGGTGAAGCCCGCGCGAGCTTTGCCGGCTTTCAAAAGATCGCTTTCTTCGATCGGAACGGGCGTGGGCTGGAACATATATTCGGATACGAAGTTTGCGAAATTGATAACAGTCGGATCGCAACGGAAATTCTCGCTCATAAAGACGGTCTTTGAGCCGTCTCCCGTGCGATTTCTGTACGAGGTGAAGATCTCCGGTCGCGCCCCGCGAAACGCATATATGCTCTGCTTTACATCGCCGACGACAAAGCGCTTGACTCCGCATTCCGCGAGCGCGGAAAATATCGAATCCTGAAGCTTATTTGTGTCTTGGTATTCATCTATGAAGGCGTGATCGAAATTCGACGCCAGCGCGGCGGCGATCGCAGTCGGTTGTCCGTTCGGGGCGCGCAACAGCTTCGCTGTATAATATTCGAGATCTCCGTAATCTATTGCGTTCATACGCTTTTTTTCGCTCTTGAGCGTATCATAATACTTATTTATCACGACGGCGGCTTTTTCGAGGATATCCGCGTTTTGCGTGAGTTTTCGGTCGAGCGAATCTGCGGATACGGAAAAAAATCTCTCACCGAGCTTTTTGGCTTCTGCCGAGAAGCTTTTTTTTGCTTCCTTAAAATACAGCGACACGTCGGTCTGCGCCGCGGCGGGAACCGATTGAAGCTTTGATACGTTTACTGATGAAAAACAGTTTTTCAGTTCGCTGTAGCTTTTGTTCTCTAACGCTTTTTCCATGCGAGATATGATTTCGAGAAGCTCAATAGCCGCAGGGGCGTATTTTTCATTCAGCTTTTCCGAATGTGCCATATCGCTTAGGCAATACGAAAAAACCGCTCTGTAGTAATTCAGAAAGCGGGAGAGGGAGCTTACGATCGGCGAGGCGAGCTCCTCGCGCAGAAACGTAGCGGAATTTGTATTTCTGTATTTCTCGGAAAAGCGGCCCAGCTCGCTGGCGGCGTCATCTGCCGCTATTCCGTTTGCGGCGAGCATATTGGCGAGACGGAGAAGTTCTTCGTCGAGCGCCGCGTCATCCTTTACCGCTCCGAATGCGTCCGCCAGCTCTGCCATGAGAGGCTCGGTGGATCGATCCTCAAACATATCGTTTACGGTGCTTTGCATGGCGTTTTTTCTCAGGATCTTAGCTTCCGCTTCGTCAAGCACTCTGAATGACGGAGACAGCGATAGCTCGGCGTAATGCGGACGCAGGACCGACATGCAGAACGAATGGATCGTGCATATCTTCGCCCGCGGCAGAGCGTAAAGCTGGCGCGTTAGCCGTGAGCTTTTTTTCTCGGCGATTGCCTTTGTCAGCGCGACGCGTATTCTTTCTTTCAGCTCTGCCGTAGCGGCACGAGTAAATGTCACGATAAGCATTCTGGAAATATCGCATTTGCTGTCGGGATCGCATATCAGACGTATTATTCTTTCTGTGAGCGTTGCGGTCTTTCCGCTCCCCGCCGCCGCGAATACGGCTGTTTCTTTTGCGTTTGTATCTATCGCGGAGAGCTGAGCGGAGGTCCAACTCATGTTTCCCATTTTTTACTCCTGCGTAAGACTGCGAGAACGGCGCAGACTTTATTTAAGTACATCGCTCATTGTGTAAAAGCCGGGAGCGGCCTTCGAGATAAATCTTGCCGCGCGAACGGCGCCGTCTGCAAAAACGTCGCGGCTCTGCGCGCTGTGTGATATCTTTATAACTTCATTGTCTCCGGCGAATATCACTTCGTGCTCACCGACTATCGTTCCGCCGCGAATACTGGATATGCCTATCTCGTTTTCGGGACGTTCCGCGCGTCTTGTATGACGTTCGAGCGTATAGACGGTATCCTCTCCCATGGCTTCCTTGATAGAATCTGCGAGCATGAGAGCGGTTCCGCTCGGTGCGTCGAGCTTTTTGGCGTGATGTGCCTCAACAATTTCGCAATCATAATCGCTTCCGAGAGCTTTTGCCGCTTCATATACGAGCGACAGCAGAAGATTGATGCCGACGGACATATTGCGCGGATTCATTATCGCTATATCTGCGGCGGCGTCGCGAATGAGCTTTCGCTCGTCGTCCGTATGACCGGTCGTAGCTATTACAGTGGGTATCTTTTTCTCTCTCGCGTAGCTCAGTATGTTTGTGACGGCGGAATGATGAGAGCAGTCGATTATCGCGTCGGCTTTTCCGGTGTATTCGTTTATATCGTGATATACGGGAAAATCGGCTGTCGCGACGCTTGGGGAAATATCGATGCCGGCGATGACTCTCATATCGTCAGATTCGCTTATCTTGCGGCAGATAGCCGAGCCGAGTCTGCCGCCTACGCCGGAAATTATAATATTTAACATCCTTTTATTTTGCTCCTGTTTAGTTTACTTGTCGGCGAATACTTTATCAAGCTCTGCCTTGAGTCTTGCTTTGTTCTGCGGCTCCATTTCGCACAGAGGCAACCTCATCTCGTCCGAGCAGAGACCGAGCATAGCCATCGCGGTCTTGACGGGTATCGGATTGACCTCGCAAAAGAGCGCGTTTATCAGCGGCAGGAACTTGAGCTGCAATTCGAGAGATTCTTTGATCTTGCCCTCGTTCCAGAGCGCGCAAATGTTATGCGTTTCGCGGGGGAGAATGTTTGAAAGAACGGATATTACGCCTTTTCCGCCGAGCGAAAGGAGAGGTACGATCTGATCGTCGTTTCCGCTGTATATATCAAGCGAGCCCGACAGCTCAGCCGCGATCTCCGCAACATGACTGATATTTCCGGATGCTTCCTTTACCGCCACGATGTTTTCATGCTTAGCAAGCTCCTTGTATGTGGAAACGGCAATATTTACGCCGGTTCTCGACGGTACATTATAAAGGATTATCGGAAGCTTTACCGCGTCGGCAACGGACAGGAAGCTTTTTACGAGACCTTTTTGCGAAGCTTTGTTATAATACGGTGTGACGAGCAAGAGGGCGTCGGCGCCGATATCCTCGGCTTCACGCGACAGCTTTATCATATAATCCGTGTCGTTTGAGCCGGTGCCGGCGATGACCGGAACTCTGCCTGCTGTTTTTTCAACGGCAAATTTTATTGATTCGCGATGCTCCTCGTCTGTAAGCGTGGCACATTCTCCTGTCGTTCCGCAAACGACTATCGCGTCAATACCTCCGCTTATCTGAAGCTCAATGAGCTTGCCAAACGAGTCGTAATCGATCTTATTATTTTTGAACGGAGTAACGATCGCGGTTGCGGCACCGGTAAATACCGTTCTTTTTTCGTTTGTCATTGCTGTTGTTCCTTTCCGAATTTGAAATAAAAATAAGCCGATTTCGGCGAAAATCGGCTGTCTGTGGTTTCTCTTACTTTACTTCACAGATAGCTCACCATCACCGAATGTGATGACAGTACGGTTGCTTTCGCAATGCGTACCAGCCGTTTTGACGCCTCATCAATTGCGGCTTCGGCAATTCTCGCACCGTAATTCGCTCCTCAAACGGCACGGGCTGCCTCGGCGCGGGCGATACGGAAATGCTCCTCTATCATTATATGTGCGAGCGAAAAAAGCTCTATATGTATGTTATCATAAAAGAACTCTCTTGTCAATGAGAATATATAATATTTATTCCGTAACTGTTAAATTTTACGGTATGCGCCCTAAGCCTATTGCAATCCAGATTTCTTTGTGATATATTTGAATCATAAAAATATAAGGGGGATTTTTTATGGCGGTATATCTGCGTCGGTTTTCGTTTTTGACGGGCGACGACGAAGCGAGCTTTGTTTTGTCGTATCCGCATCAGCTTGAGATGCGTTGCTTCGGCGATTCGGTGTATCCCTTCAAGCTTCTCCCCGAACGTGGCATAGAGCGGCTCGAATTTGAAAATATAACCCTACTTTGCGGAGAAAACGGTTCGGGAAAATCCACCTGCCTCAATATCATTGCCGAAAAGCTCGGACTTGAACGCTCGGCGCCGTTTAATCGTACTCCGTTTTTTGAGGATTATCTGAAGCGATGCGAATATACGTTGCAAGACGACGTGGCGGCGATAAGCGGTAAGGCGCTTTCAAGCGATGATGTTTTTGCCGCGCTTTTGAAAAACAGATCGTATAACGAGAGGGTAGCGGCGGAAAGAGAAGCGTGCTTCCGAAGATACGACGATATCAATAAGACGGGCTTTCGGATGAACGGCCTTGATGAGCTTGAGGAATTAAAGATCAGAAATGAGGCGCGGCGTAAAACAAAATCCGCGTTTGCTTCATCGCGCGTTGCAAAGGAGATTGCGGCGGATTCAAACGGCGAGACTGCGCTGTCGTTTTTTGCGAATTCTATCGGAGATGGAAAGCTTTATTTGCTTGACGAGCCGGAGAACAGCCTTTCACCGCAAAATCAACTCAAGCTTGCCGGATTTATTGCGGATTCCGCGCGATTTTTCGATTGCCAATTTATAATATCGACTCATTCGCCGTTTTTCCTTGCGCTTGCGGGAGCAAAAATATACGACCTTGACGGCCGTTGCCGCACGGTGTCGTCTTGGACGGAGCTTGAGAGCATGAAGATATATAGCGATTTTTTCGCCGCACACTCCGCCGAGTTTTCGCGGCAGTACGATCAACGATAAAAACAGCCGCGCCATATGACGCAGCTTGATTTAATATGGAGGTATTGATTTGAAAAATTACTTGATAGTTATAGATATGCAAAACGACTTCTTGAGCGGAGTGCTCGGAAGCGATGCCGCCATGGCGATATTGCCGCGCGTTTGCGAGCTTGCCCGCGATTTTTCCGGCGAAGTGATATTTACGCGCGATACGCATGATGAAAATTATCCGAATACGCATGAGGGAAAGCG
>CAYXNQ010000046.1:0-2875 GCA_964466545.1 uncultured Lachnospiraceae bacterium
ATACGTGTCGGGGAACAGATATCCGTCAAGGCGGTAGTATCTGTCCTCAGAATAGCCGTTTTCTTCAAGCTCGTCGATGAACCAATAGTCGAAGTCGTATTCGTTGATGACCTTGATATAGTCCTCGCGGCTGTTAACGACACCTTTTACGCCGATGCCGTAAGATATAAACAGATCTATGATCTCGTCTGTCGTATATCCTTCGGGGATCATTATTCTGACAGTTCCGGTCGACGCTTTTTCTTTGAAGGTGTATATAAGGTCTTCGTAATCCATAGACGGAGAGACGCTGTAGGTTCCGGCAACGAATTTTCCGTTATCCTTTTTGAGCTGAGCGTAGATACAGAAAACGGACGGATATTTTATGACTTTTTCGGAAGCGAGTATATCCGCGATATCTTCGATAGTCGCGTTTTCGGGAATGGTTACCTCAACTACCGCGTCGCTTTTGACAAATGCGTAAACGTCGTTGCCGATCGCAATTATCGCGATAGAGAGAGCAACTGCCGTGACTATGACAAAAATAATATAAACAAATGCTTTGACTAAGCTGAGAACTGTATTTCCGCCGGCGTCGCCGCGCCCGCGAAGCCTTTTTTCTTTGCTTTTTTTGGTGCTCTTGCGAGGCTCGACCGATTCAGACGATGCAGTAGTCGGTATGGCCGAAAGCTTAGTGTGGCCGACCGTGATGTCTTTGGTTTTCGTTTCCTGATCGGGCAAAGCGGTCTCGGAGACCGCTTGCGCATCGGAGTTGACAGTTCGACGACTCTTTCTTCCGGACGCTATCATTTCAAATGTGCCGGTCTTGACGTTCGATTTATTTTCGGCTGTGTTTGACTGTGCACCCGAAGAATTAAAATTATTATTATCCATATTAAAAGCTTTCTCAGAATAATATTTATATTTACGATATGACCGTTACAATAACAGCAAAGATCATAAAGATCAAAAACGTAGGCGAAATGACGCTCATGATAAGATTCGGCAGAGCTTGTCCTTTTTTCGCTTTACTTGCATATTTGCTTTCCGTGCCGTTTTCGGCGTATTTAGAGTAAACCTTTTCGCATTCGTTGAAGAACAGTACAGCGAATACAAGCGAGAGACTTATAAGTATAAATACAAGCAGCGTAGGCGTTGCCGCGCTTCCGTAAAATATTCGCGGTAATGCCGAATCAATGAAAAAGAACGCGATGTTATTCAAAAAATGCACGAGCATCGAGGCAAGCACTGAACGCGTCGCGTACATGACCGCAAAAAGCAGAAGTGCGGCGAAAAAATTAGACGGGATCTGCGCCGGACTCATGTGAAATACGGCAAATGAGACCGAGGAGAGCAGAGCGGCGGTGAGTATTCCTGATCTTTCGTATTCGGCCGCGAGTATCGAGCGAAACAAAAATTCTTCGCATATTGCCGGAATAAGCGCAAAAGCGATCCCGGTATATAAGATTCCGAAGAATCCGCTGTCAACGGCGAATGCGGCGTTGCTTGATATCGATGAGGAGGCGTAGGCGTTTGGCATAAGCGCATATACGCCCATTGAAATGACCGCGCTTCCGCAAATCAAGAAGCCGAGCGCCGAAAAGACGAGCGGAAGATGCGATATTTTTATCAGTGAAAATCTAAGATCTTTTTTGTAGGAAAGACCGCGCAGCTTTACGAAAAACATAGACGGAAGTGCGAATACCAAAAGCTGCAGCACGATCATGGCAAGGTACAGATTGCTGTTGATTCCGAGCTTGGACGGATCCGCGATCGAGACCGCGCATTGCAATGTAAGCACGACAATCAGGAGCGCAGGAGCCGCGTGAATGTTTTTAAGCTTCATGAATCATTTTCACGCCCTTTTCGGTCAAGAGGATGTTTACGGAAAGGTCGTATCTGCCTCTCGGAACGCTCGGTAAAATATAATCGCTGTAGATCACGCCGATCGTGCAGCCCTGAAAACGCGAGAGATAGCGGTCGTAAAAGCCTTTGCCGTAGCCGAGGCGGTAGCCGGCTTTATCGTAAACGAGCCCCGGAACGAAGCAAACAGCTCCGCCGACAGACGTTTCGGGATCGTAAGCCGGATTTTCCGCCGGTGGTTCAAGTATGCCGTAAGTGCCGATCTTCAACTCGTCGAGTGAATTTACAAATCGGTATACCATGGTGTGAGTTTCCTTGTCAGATATGGGGAAAGCAACTTTTTTGCCTTTTGCGAGAGCTGTTTCGGCAAGCGCGTAAACGTCTATCTCGTTTTCCATTGAGGCATACAGAAGTACGTAATCCGCATAGCGAAAGCTAACGAGCGCTGTTGCGGCGGTACATATCTGCCTGTCGCGGCGCTCTTTTTCTTCGCGCGGCATATCGCTGCGCCGCTGAGAATATTCGGCTCTGATATCGTCTTTTAATTTTTTAATTTGATTCATTTTGAAATCACAGCGCGGCGGATGTCTTCCGCGGCGGCTTCTCCTTTTAATTTTGTGATCATAAGCAAAGAAAATTCGAGAGCTGAGCCCATCGCGCGACCTGTGATGTATCTTCCGTCGGCTACGGCTCCGGCGTCGACTATTGTCGCGCCTGTAAGGTGCTCTTCAAATCCGGGGTAGCAGGTTGCTTTTAAGCCGACAAGGCGGTCGCGCTTTCCGAGTATCATCGGGGCGGCGCAGATCGCGGCAATATATGCCTCGGCGTTATCCGCGGCGGAAAGAAGCATATCTGTTATCGGTGAGGCGTCGAGATTCGACGCGCCGGGCATACCGCCGGGGAATAATATGAGCTTAGGCGGATATCTGTCAAGCGACGTCGAGATCGCTTCATTCGTATATATGTCTGTTTTTACCGTTATTCCGTGTGCGCCGGTGATAAATTCTCCGTTCACGCCTATCAAAGTTACGTC
>CAYXNQ010000046.1:2975-6477 GCA_964466545.1 uncultured Lachnospiraceae bacterium
TTATTCCGTGTGCGCCGGTGATAAATTCTCCGTTCACGCCTATCAAAGTTACGTCTATCCCAGCGCGCTTAAATACGTCCGCCGGAGTGAGCGCCTCGATTTCTTCAAATCCGTTGGCAAGCAGAATATAGATCATAGCAAAAGTACACGTCCTTTCGGTTACAAAAATAATAGTAAAATATAAATAACTGTCGGTATATTGCGGTGTTTTGCCGCGCGGCTTTCATGTCCTTAAATCCCGCAATTTTTCATGAAAGAAAAATACATTTTCAGGAATCGTCGCTAACGAGGGGGCGCGGCAAGATGATCTACATTTATTATACCATAATTATACTGCAAATAACACAAAAAATTTTTAACTACTTATTAATTTTACACTTAAATAAAAAATATATATGCCGACTGCCGTATTACTTCTGTGAAAATGGGGAAAATACGACTGTCATCTCGCAAAGGAGTGTATATAATGAATTTTATTTCGCGAAAAGATACTTCCGACAGTCATGCAAAACGGGACGAAGATCGTGAGGCGGTCGAAAAATTCGGAGATATTGTAATCAAAAGCGCGTCGAGCCGTATACATTGCTTAACTGTTATCGGTCAGATCGAAGGGCATTATCTTCTTTCTGAGGGACAAAAGGCGACTAAGTATGAGCATATTATACCGCTTCTCGTCTCAATCGAGCAATCGGAGGACATCGACGGTATGCTTATGGTGCTGAATACAATGGGCGGCGACGTTGAAGCGGGACTTGCGATCGCCGAGATGGTGGCGAGCATGAAGAAGCCGACGGTATCGCTCGTGCTTGGGGGAGGTCATTCGATAGGCGTTCCGCTTGCGGTGTCGGCTGATGTGTCGTTTATCGTTCCGTCGGCGACTATGACGATACATCCTGTGCGAATGAGCGGAACTGTGGTGGGCGTTCCGCAGACTTATTACTATTTTGAACGAATGCAGGATCGGATAATTAATTTTATTACCGCACATTCGGATATCAGCGAGCAAAGATTCCGCTCGCTCTTGATGCGAACCGATGAGATCGCGACCGACGTTGGCACGCTCATCGACGGAAACGAGGCAAAGGCGATCGGGCTGATAGATCACGTTGGTGGACTTTCCGACGCGCTGTTGGTACTTGAACGTATGATTGCAAAAAACAAAAAAACTTCTTGCGAGGAATAAATGTATTTGTTAAAAACGGCGGCATTTTCGATATTTTCCATCGCTGCGATGTTTGGCATTACAAAAATGATCGGCTACAGGCAGCTTTCGCAAATGAGTATGTTCGATTATATCAACGGGATCACGATCGGCTCTATGGCGGCGGATATGGCGATGAATTCGGAAGCAAAATTCTTTGAGGCGCTCGTCGCTCTATTGATATACGGTGTATTTGCGGTAGTGCTGTCAAAGCTAACTAACAGATATCCCGCGTTCAGAAGAGTAATGAACGGCAGACCGGTCGTGCTCATGTATCGCGGCAAGATGGACAAGAAAGCTTTGTCGTTTGCCAAACTCGACCTGAACGAATTTCAAATGCAGTGCAGAAATATGGGATATTTTGACATGTCGGAGATTAAGCTTGCATTGCTTGAATCGAACGGTAAGCTCAGTATAATGCCGTATGAAACGGGGGACGAGATCGGCGGTGATGTGGATATATCGTCAGATATGCCGGTAAATGTTGTAATGGACGGTGTTATTATGTACGAAAACCTTAAGCTCATAGGCAAAAACGAAGCTTGGCTATTCTCAAAGCTTGTGCAGGCGAAGATAACCGACGTGAAAACTATATTTCTTGCAACTGCGGACGAATACGGCAATTTAGATATATATCGCGGTGACCGCGATCTAAAAAGAATAAGCAATATACTCGAATAAAAATATCCTTGACTGATTTTACGCAGTGTGATATTATATATATGTAATTATATGGCAAAAGGTATATTCTTGTTTTTACAAAATTTATAATTCGGTCGCATGATTCGGCATAATTCGCGGCTGTCAAGTGTTAGAATAATGCAGGGTATTCCGAAGTGACTATTGCTTAAACGGATCATACGCTCTTGAAAGGCAGTGAAAATGATATGAACGAAAAATTCGATAATTCCGAGAGGCGCGGGCGCGAGCGGCGTATGCTTGAGCGGGCGCGTGTGACGGTAGTCTCGGTCGCGCTTCTTGTTGTAATATCTTTGGTCATTGCGTCGGCGTCGGCGTTTGTACATATTTCCGCTTCCGCAGACGGCGGAGATACCTCTGAGGGCGAAATGTCGGGAAGTGTGCAATCGTCTGAGGAGCAATCGGGCGATATGGGCGGCGAAGCTTCGGCTTCGGAAAGCGAAAGCTCGGTAGATGAGACGCCGCGACCGCTATATCAATACGCAAGCGTTACCTCGTCTACAGCTACGATAACCTCTGAGATAAATTCAGATTATGCTATTTTGATAGATGCCGACAATAATACGGTCATTGCCGAGAAAAATATGGATAAAAGAATATATCCGGCTTCGATGACTAAGATTATGACGCTCGTGATTGCATATGAAGCCGTTACCGATTGGAATACGACGTTTACGATGACCGCGGATATACTAATTCCGCTCAGTCAAATGAATGCGTCGGTTGCGGGCTATATGCCGGGCGATGTAATACCGATAAAAGATTTATTCTACGGTTCTATAGTTCCGTCAGGTGCGGATTGTACGGCGGCTCTTGCGATACTTACTGCCGGAAGTGAGGACGCTTTCGCTGTGCTGATGAATCAAAAGGCAGCGGAGCTTGGAATGACTAATACGCATTTTGTGAACGCAAGCGGACTGCATGACGACGATCATTACAGCACGCTCGGAGATATTGCAATATTGATGCAGTATGCGCTGTCGATAGACTTTTGCAGGGACGTGCTTGATACGGAAAAATACGTAACGACTCCGGTTGCTTCGGCGCCGAACGGTATTACGCTTTGGAGTACGTCGTTTTCTCGAATACAGCACAATATCACAGCTAATATCAGAGTAAACGGCTCGAAAACGGGCTTTACAGATGAGGCTATGTATTGCATGGTCAGCGGGATCAAGGTAAACGGAAATGCAAACTATATCTGCATTTGCGCGCACGGAGATGTTAAGATGTCTCCTGCTGAAGATATAACTTATATTTGCAAAAATTACTTAAGCTGAGTTTTCTCATAGTAGACATTCGCCCAAGAAGCAAAAACGGTTTGGCGACACCATAACCGCCTACCGACACAATATAGTGATAAGCTAAAACGATTTTAGACCGACTGCCTCAGAGACGCGGCGGTCGGTCTTTTCAAAATGAACACGCCTTCACCGGCGTAATCCGGTGAAGGCGTGTTTTTATATGCGGTATAAGAGCTGATTTTTAGAGACCCGCTTTGCTTCTCTCTATGTGTGTAGCCTCTGTCTCGTCGTAGATCGGCGTTCTGCCGGGAATCGGAATAAGCTTTTCCGAGATAACGTCGATTATGCCGTCAGCCTG
>CAYXNQ010000046.1:6577-10310 GCA_964466545.1 uncultured Lachnospiraceae bacterium
GGGAACGCCGCCCTCGTGGAAGCGCTCGCCCATATCGTAGATTCTCTGGCTTTCAAAGAATATTACGGGGTCTGTGCCGTTGAGCGCGGAAGCCATGAGGCCCTTTGCGTCGTAAGGTGTAGCGGGGAACATAACTTTAAGTCCGGGAATGTGAGCGGTAAGCGCGGTCCAATCCTGTGAGTGCTGAGCGCCGTATTTGCTTCCGACGGATACGCGGAGAACTACAGGCATCTTAAGAAGTCCCGCGCTCATAGACTGCCACTTGGAGAGCTGATTGAATATTTCGTCTCCTGCGCAACCGATGAAGTCGGCATACATAAGCTCAACTATAGCGCGACCGCCTGCCATTGCGTAACCGACAGCCGAACCTACGATTGCGGATTCGGAGATCGGGGAATTGAACAATCTGTGATAGGGAAGCGCTTCTGTGAGACCGCGGTAAACGGCAAACGCTCCGCCCCAATCTCTATTATCCTCGCCGTAAGCGACGAGCGTGGGATCCTCGTAGAATTTATCAATGATTGCTTCAAAGATGCCGTCTCTTACGCCGTACTGCTTGATCTTGGGAAGCAATTCGCCCTTTTCGTCATATGCGTAGCGGGAAAGAGAAGCGATCTTCTTAACGCGCGGATTTTCTTCCTTGGGCATAAGAACGTCGGGAGTGCGGCTTTCGTCCATGCTCTTAACGTGCTGATTTGAATACATGATAGAGGAGATCATTTCCGGATTCTTTGAAAGATCCATTCTCGGCGAAACGGAATCATCTATCGCAAGCTTGATGATCTTTGTTGTGCGCGCGATGATCTCTTCGTCGATTGCCGCAAATTCTTCTGCCGTTGCAATTCCGCCTTCGATCATCTTATTTCTGTAAGCTGCGATCGGGCAAGCGTTCTTCCATGCTTCGATCTCTTCGGGAGTTCTGTATGTAGAAGAATCGGACGGGGAGTGACCGGATACACGGTAGGTAATTACCTCAAGCATTGCAGGGCCTTTTCCGGCAAGGAGAAGCTCTTTTTTGCGTGTGGTGGCGTCGATGACAGCGAGCGGGTCGTATCCGTTGACGCTTTCAGCGTGCATCTGGTCCGGATTGAAGCCGGCGCCGATGCGTGCGGCGTGACCGAAGCCCATTGTTTCTCCGGCTGTCTGACCGCCCATTCCGTAGAAATTGTTAAATACGTTAAAGAGAATAGGCATTCCCTTGTCGGAATATTTTCCGTCCATGCCCCAAAGCTTCGTTATCTGATCCATCGAAGCAAAGTTAAGCGATTCGAGCACAGGACCGCGACCGAGCGCGCCATCTCCGGAGTTTGCGATTACGATTCCGGGCTTGTTGTTGCATCTCTTGTAGAGAGCCGCGCCGAGAGCTACGGGAGCTGCGCCGCCTACGATAGCATTATTCGGGAAAATACCGAACGGAATGAAAAATGCGTGCATCGAGCCGCCGAGACCGCGGTTGAAACCTGTAGTACGTGCAAAGATCTCCGCGAGAGCGCCGTAGAGCAGGAAGTCGATCGCCAGCTCCTTTACATCTCCGGGGTTATTCTGCTTTCCTTCAACGACCTTAAGCACTGAGCCATCGAGGAATTCCTTCATAATATCGTAAAGCTCTTTCTCGTCAAGTTTGTTGATGGAAGAAAGACCTTTTGCGAGGATCTCGCCATGGCTTCTGTGAGAGCCGAAGGTAAAGTCGTTAATGTCGAGGCAGTAAGCTTCGCCGACAGCGGAAGCTTCCTGACCGATAGAGAGGTGGGCGGGACCGGGGTTATTGTAGTGAACTCCGTTATATTCGCTCTTTACCTTGATCTCGTTGAGCATGGTTTCAAATTCGCGAATGGTTCTCATATCGCGATAAATGCGCATAAAATCGGCTTTCGAGTAGATCTTCTTTTCCTCGTCGAGCGTTTTGTTGTATCTGCAGAGGGGAATATCGTGGAACTGGGCATATCCCGGCGTGAACACCTTTGAGGGATCTACATATTGACTCTTTGGCATGATTGGTATCTCCTTAAATTAAATCAGATTTATTTGATGGAAAACATTTCCTCGCGTATGACTTCGCATACGGTAGGATGAGGGAATACAAGCTTTTGAATATCGGTTACGCGTTCTTCGCGCGCGACCATAGCGGCGGCCCCGTAGATGATCTCCGAGGCATACGTGCCGTACATATGCACGCCGAGTATGGTTTTGTGTTTGTTATCCACGACGATCTTTACGATGCCGTTGCCGCCTTCGTTTTCGGCGATGTATCTTCCGCTGTAACGCAAGCTTATCGTATGGCAAGAGGCGTCGAAGCCGGCGGCTTTCGCACTTTCAAGCGTCTCGCCTACTGTAGCAACTTCGGGATTCGTATATATAACTGCCGGTATCGAGCGATAATCGACACGGTCCTTGCGGCCGAGGATATTGTTGATAACTACTTCGCCTTCACGGTAAGCGGTATGAGCGAGCATACTTCTGCCGTTTACATCGCCTGCCGCCCATATTCCCGGAATGGAGGTGTGCCCCATATCGTCGGTAACTATCGCGCCGCGATTCATCATTACGCCGAGCTTTTCAAGACCGAGATTCGCAGTGCGGGGACGGCGTCCGACCGAAACAAGCGCTACATCGCACTCAACCTTTTCCTTGTTTCCGTTGCGTTCGATTTCAACATAGCCGTTTCCGGGCTTGCCGCCGAGCGAAACAACTTTAGTCTCAAGCAGGAATTTTACTCCGCGTGAAGCGTATTCCTTTTGAAGAAGCGCGGAGATCTCCGCGTCAGTCGGACCGGCGATTTTCGGAAGCATTTCTATGACCGTAACTTCAGCGCCTACGGAATTGAAGTATGACGCCATTTCAAGTCCGATAACGCCGCCGCCGATGACGGCAAGCCGTTTCGGAAGCTCGCGCAGATCGAGTATCTCGCGGTTGGTCATTGCCATTCCGGATTCAAGAGCTTCCTTGAGTCCGGGAATAGGCGGAGTTGCAGCGGACGAGCCTGTGCAGACGAGAAGCTGTGCGCCGATATATTTTTCGCCGCCCGCTTCAACGGTTATTCCGTCGGGAGTACGTGCCGTTACTTTAGCGGTTGCATTGACGACTGTAACGCCTGCGCCCTTCATTTTCGCGCCGACGCCAGATACGAGCGTTTTTACGACTTTATTTTTTCTGTCTATGACTTTTGAATGATCAAGCTTAGCGCCGTCAAACGTTACGCCGTATTTATCCGAATGTTTGGAATAATCGTAGATCTTTGCGCTGTAAAGAAGCGTTTTCGTGGGAATGCAGCCTTCGTTCAGGCAGACGCCGCCAAGTGCGCGTTCTTCAAAAAGTATAGTCTTTAAGCCTTCGTGCGCGGCGCGCTCGGCAGCATTGTATCCGCCGGGACCTCCGCCGATTATAATAAGATCATATTTCATTCGCAGTCACCTTATTTAGCGAGCAAAAGCTCAAAATTCTCAAGATTTGCGCAAAGCTGCTTCAGGAACTTCGCCGCAGGCGCACCGTCAAGCGCTCTGTGATCGAATGTGAGAGAAAGTCCCATTGCTGGATATGTTGTGCCGTCCTTGCGCAATCTGTATGTCGTTGCGCAGACGCCGAGTATGGCGGTCTGTGGCGGATTGATAACGGGAGTAAAGCTTTCGATTCCCATAGCTCCGAGGTTTGAAACCGTGAAGCTGCCGCCGGACATAAGATCCGGAGAAAGCGAACCGGTTCTTGCGTCGCCTGCGAGCTTCTTGGTGCTTGCGGC
>CAYXNQ010000047.1:0-2060 GCA_964466545.1 uncultured Lachnospiraceae bacterium
ACGTAGGTATTCTTCCGATGCCAAAGCTTAATAAATATCAGGAAAACTATATTGCAAACGGCTATCTGGTAGGCTCCGGTGTTACTATCGACTCTAAAGACGCCAACACGGCGGCACTTGTTCTCGAAGCTTATGCTTACTACGGCTGGTACAGCATAGTTCCGAAGTACTACGAAACTATCGTTAAGTACAAGTATTCGAGCGATCCTCAGAACGCCGAGATGCTCGACCTCATGTACAACAATATGTACTACGACCCGATATATATGTACGATAGAGGAACGATAGATTATCTTGCAGTTTACTGCAACAGCACAAGCGGTAACTTCGGTTCGTTCATCGCTAAGAAGAACGGTACCTCCAAGAAGAACGTTAAGAATAACGCTACGACGCTCAAGAACAATAACGACAGACTTTTCGGTAAATAATTCGGCATTATTGAATCAGACCTCGGCTTATTCCGAGGTCTGATTTTATTTGCGAAATTGCACAAAGACTATTGACAATCTGCGGAATATTTGGTATATTTAATTGTACATTATGTCTGCATTGAAATGGAGATCGGTATGAAAAAAAGCTTAAAAGTAATTGCTCTTTTGCTCGCCTTGATGATGGTGCTTCCGTTGTTCGCGTGCGCCAATAATTCGGGCGGCGGCGAAGAATCAAAGAAGCCCGCGGCTTCATCGTCGGAGGAGGCTTCAAGCGACAGCACTCCCGGCAAGGACGAATCCGAGATGACGTATCTCGAAAAGCTTCTTCTGCTCAGAGACACAGTCGATTCCGGATTGCCAGACGAGCAGTTTTCCGGTAATACCATAAGGATCGATTGCCTGTACGACGAAAACAGAACGAATACTCCCGACTGGATAATGAAGGAGGAATTCACAGCCGATCAGATCAATAACGCGCTCTATAAGAGACACATGGATATTGAAACTCAGTTTGACGTTGATATCGAGTATTTCTATTCGGGACTTGAAAGCGAATCGAGCATAGACGATTACATAAACACGCGCGTAACCATCGTCCGTTCGGGAACGCATGACATTGACATAATCGGAATCGTTCCGTGGGCGACGAAGCTTATGCTTGAGGGTATCTTCGAGGATATGAATGATCTCGATTATATTGATTTCACGAGACCGTGGTGGTTTACCGATATTATAGAGGATTTCACGATCGACGGTCATTCAACTCTTGCTTTCGGAAGCTGCACGCCCATTTCGATATTCGGCGCATCCGAGGTCTGCTACTTCAATAAGCAACTGTGCGAGGATTACGTAAAGGACGAAAACGGCGAGCCCGTCGATCTGTATCAGGTAGTCAGAGACGGCGATTGGACCTGCGATTACCTTTATAGGATAGCGAAGAATAACATATACGACATGAACGGTAACGATATAAACGACGAAGGCGACGTTTTCGGATTTATGTACGCCGGTCCGTCCTTCATGCGTATATATTGGAATGTAGGCGGCAAATACTGCGAGCGCGACGAGACAGGCGAACTGACCTGCAATCTCAACACGCCTCTCAATGAGAAGATATTCAATACGTTACGCGATCTGATCAGCGTAAACGGCGATGGTGTTGACGGAAAGTGGTTTTCCGATGGCAATATGCTGATGTACGGAGCGGCTCTCTCAATGTTGACCGAGAGTGGTGCGTACGATTTTGAGGTCGGCGTTCTTCCGCTGCCGAAGCTTGACGATAATCAGGAAAATTACATCTCTACCGGCTATTTGACGGGCGTCGGAATTACGATAGACGCGACAGACGCGAATGTTTCCGCGTGCATTCTTGAAGCTCTTGCATACTACGGCTGGTACAGCGTCGTTCCGACATATTACGAAACGGTAATAAAATTTAAGTATTCAAGCGATCCGCAGAACGCCGAGATGCTTGACCTGCTGTTCAACACCATGGTATACGATCCGGTTTACGTTTTCTCTAAGGAGACGATCTATCACATTTCCACGTATTGCAGCAGCCCGTCAAGTCAATTTGCTTCATTTATCAAGAGAAAGAACGGCGTTGCCCAAAAAGAGATCAGGAATAAC
>CAYXNQ010000047.1:2160-10086 GCA_964466545.1 uncultured Lachnospiraceae bacterium
GCTGACGAGCTTTTTTTATTGCCGTCAGATCCAAATATGACAGAGAGGCTGGATGTTTCATGGCTGTAAATGATGTTATCATTATAGGCGCGGGTGTGACGGGCGTAATGACCGCGCGGCTTTTGTCGAAATACAATTGTTCCGTGACCGTGCTTGAGCGCGGTTCGGATGTTGCGTGGGGCGCGTCTCGCGCTAATTCGTCTATCTCGCACGCAGGCTACGACGCGAAGGAAGGAACGCTCAAGGCGCGGCTGAACGTTCGCGGAACGGAGCTTATGGAGGGACTGTGCCACGATCTTGGCGCACACTACAGGAGAACAGGTTCGCACGTTATTGCGTTCGGTGATGACGATATGGCGCATATAAAGATGCTGTATGAACGCGGTGTAAAGAACGGAGTTCCCGGACTGCGCCTTATATCCGGCGAGGATCTTCGCAAAATGGAGCCGAACGTCAGCGAAAATGCCGTAGGCTCGCTGTTTGCGCCGACTGCCGGAATCATTTCGACATACGGTCTTACGATCGCGGCGGCGGAGAATGCGGCTACGAACGGTGTGAATTTTGTTTTTGATTTTTGCGTTTCGGAAGTGGTTCGCGAGGACGGTCGCTATATCGTGCGCGATGGCTCCGGCAGGGAATACTCCGCCGAATACATTGTCAATGCCGCCGGCGCGGCTGCTCCCGAGATCGCGGGTATTATCGGCGAAAAGGACTTCCCAGTGATCTCAACTCCGCGCAGAGGTGATTATATAATTCTCGACAGAGAATACGGTAAGCTCGCAAATTCGACGCTGTTTGTCACGCCGTCTAAGCTCGGCAAGGGAATACTTGTCAGCCCGACCGTTGACGGAAATACGATCATCGGCCCGAATGCTCGCGACGTCGGCGATCCGTTTGATAAGGCTACTACTGCCGACGGTCTTGACGAGATAATCAGGGGCGCGCATAGGATCATGCCAAAGCTGAATGTTCGCGGCGCGATCAAATCATTCGCGGGTGTGCGTCCGACGACCAACATGAGCGATTTTTACATCAGACCGTCCGAGCAGCTCCCGAATGTTATACACGCGGCGAGCATAGAATCGCCCGGACTTGCGGCGTCACCCGCAATCGGAGAATATATTCTCGATCTTCTTAAAGATATCGGTCTTACGCTTACAGAAAAGACCGAATGGATATCGACACGCAGGAAAAACGGTAATCCGAAGCTCTTTTCCGAAATGACTGATGAAGAAAAAATTCAGGCGGTCAAAAACGATCCCGCTTACGGCAGAATAATCTGCCGCTGTGAGACTGTGACCGAGGGGGATATTCTTGACGCAATTCATTCGCCGATCCCTGCTACGAATCTCGATATGCTGAAGAACAGAACGAGAGCCGGCATGGGAAGATGTCAGGGTGGCTTCTGCTCTCCCAGAGCGGTCTCTATCTTGGCGCGCGAAGCCGGAGTCGGCATAGATAAGATAACGAAATTCGGCGGCGGTTCATGGATCGTTTACGACAGACGCACTATGGAGGAGCAATAATGATCTCAAAGCAAATTGTAATAATCGGCGCGGGACCTGCCGGACTTGCCGCCGCCGTTGCCGCAAAGCGCGCGGGAGTTTCGGAAGACGAAATACTTGTACTTGAGCGCGACAGCGTTCCCGGAGGAATACTCAATCAGTGTATCCATGCGGGCTTCGGACTTGCAAGATTCGGCGAGGAGCTTACAGGCCCCGAATATGCCGGTCGCTTTATTGATGAAGCAAAAAATGAAAATATAAATATCGTGACAGATGCGATGGTCTTGTCGGTTACGGAGGATAAGCTCGTAACGTTCGTATCGCCTAAGCTCGGCTATACTTCCGTGAAAGCCAATGCCGTAATTCTTGCTATGGGTTGTCGCGAGAGAACGAGAGGCGCGCTTAATATTCCGGGCTTCCGTCCGTCAGGCGTATTTACCGCGGGAACTGCGCAAAGATATGTCAACATTGAAGGATATATGCCGGGAAAAAGAGTTGTAATACTCGGCTCAGGCGATATCGGCTTGATAATGGCGCGAAGAATGACTCTGGAAGGTGCGAAAGTGCTGTGCGTTGCTGAGATAATGCCGTATTCGGGCGGACTTGCCAGAAATATAGTCCAATGTCTTGACGATTTTAATATTCCGCTACTGTTGTCACATACTGTTGTTGATATAAAGGGACGCGAAAGAGTTGAGGGTGTGACGATCGCCGCGGTCGACGAGGCTAACGGCCGCAAAGTGATCCCCGGCACAGAGCAGTATTTTGAATGTGATACTCTGCTTTTGTCAGTCGGACTGATACCCGAAAACGAGCTTACGCGCGGAGCGGGTGTCGAGATAGATCCGATGACAAGCGGAGCGAGCGTAAACCAAAGGCGCGAAACGGCGATTCCCGGTATATTCTCCTGCGGAAACGTGCTTCATGTGCATGACCTTGTGGATTACGTTTCCGGAGAAGCGGAGATTGCAGGCGACGCCGCCGCAAAATACGTACTCGGTCAGCTTCCTGCAACCGCAAAGCAGATCAAGATGAAAGCCGGCGCGGGTGTGCGCTATACCGTTCCGCAGAGGATAGACGCGAGTGCGAACGAAGATGACGTTACGGTTTATTTCCGTTCGAGCGGAATAATTCGCGGCGCTAAGATTACACTCACATCTAAGGACGGAATGGTGCTTGCGGAAAAGAAAAAGCCCGTGGTAACTCCCGGTGAAATGGAGACCGTAAAGCTTTCCGGAGCGAAGCTCGCTGAGCTTGACGCCGATGAGCTGACGCTTTCCGTCGAAGCGATAAACTAATGCGGACAGACGAAAGGAAATTGTTATGAGCGAACAAACGGAAGTAAAATCTCTTATATGCGTTGTATGTCCGCGCGGTTGCAGGCTCAGCGCCGAATTTGATAAAGACGGAAAGCTGGTATCCGTCACGGGTAATTCGTGTCCCCGCGGTAAAAGCTACGCGGCGAGCGAGCTTACCGATCCGAGAAGAACGCTGACTACCACGGTATTCACGGAAGGCGCGGCGCAACCGCTTCTCCCTGTAAGGACCAGCCGTCCGATACCGAAGGCGCGTATGTTTGAGGCTATGGATAAGATACGTGCAATCAAGGTCGCGCCGCCGATCAGACGCGGAGACGCCATCGTTGTGGATTTTCTCGAACGAGGTGTAAATCTTATCGCCGCGGCAGATCTGAACTGAATTAAAATGAACGGCTCCGCGGGGGATAAGATCTCTGCGGAGCTTAAAATTTGCAAAACAAAAGCAGGCCACGAAATGTGACCTGCGTTTTTGCGATTATTTGTATTTGCGCTTTCTCGCTGCTTCGGACTTTTTCTTTCTCTTAACACTCGGCTTTTCGTAACATTCTCTTTTACGAAGCTCGGCCTGAATGCCGGATCTCTGACACTGACGCTTGAATCTTCTGAGCGCGCTGTCAAGCGATTCGTTCTCCTTAACTCTGATCTCTGCCATCCATATCCCTCCCTTCGCGCACTGACGTGAAACAAAACGAAAATGACTTTTCAGCCTCTAATATTATACTTGAAAAGCGATTGATTGTCAATAGGAAAAGCGCAATTTAAGCGATAAATTTTGAATAATGTCAATAGAGCAAAATTTCTTTTCCGATCATATCGCACGTTCTGAAAACGTAACCTTTTTCGATCGAACTCTCTATGAGCCACTCAAGCATATCTACCGTTGCGTTCGAGGTTTCGTGAAGCAGGCATATCCTATAAATGACCACGCGTTCGGCGTAGGCAAGCGTGGTGCTGAACGACTGCTTCAGATATTCGTCTACGGTCTGCCCGTCCTTCATTCCGCCGAGCCACGCGTCGTTGTTGCCGAAATTCCAGTCGAGCGCGGAATAGCCGCGGTTATGTACGGTATTGAGAAGCTCGTATATTTTGCCGCTTGGAATATAGCTGTTGTTGGAGCCGCCGGGGAAGCGGAACATTTTAATCGGTGGTAATTCGCCGAGCGCGGCAAATACGGCGTTTTCCCATAGCGCGATGTCACTTGATAGGGCGTCTCCGGAGGCGTAGATCTTGTAATAATCGTGCGAATACGAGTGGCAGGCTATCAAATGTCCGTCGTTATACAGCCTGCGAAGCTCGGCTTGGCGGGCGGGGATAGCTTGACCGACGGTGAAGAATGTTGCCTTGATATTATATGAACGCAAAATATCCGCGACCCGATAGGAATTTTTTGACGGACCGTCGTCGAACGTGAGATACATGATCTTGTCGATATATCCGCTTGTCCAGCTTATGCCGGGAGCGGCGCTGACAGTCAGCGTTACGTTTTCGTTCTCAATATAATAATATTCGCTGTCCTCGTGACCGCTGTATTCGAGCTTGATAAGCTCGCCGTAGGGAATGTCGGTGTTTTCTTCATAAATGACGGTCGGCTCGATTCCCGCGCTGAAAAAAGCGTGAAATAAGGCGTGCTCGTTATTATAGCTCGGCTTTTTTATCTTAATCATATTGGCGGGAACGTCTGACTCGGATTCCGATTCGCTTTCGATGGGGAGCGTGCCGGTATTTTCTTGTGATTCACTACTGTCGCTGTTAAACTCGCTTGAGGCAGGCGTTTCCGGAGGAGCACTGTTGCTGTCGCTTTCGTGAGGGCTGTCCGTGTTATCCGGAACGGACGGCGTACTTATAAATGCGCGGGCGCATACAATAACGGTCGTGATGCAAAACATCGCGACTATAACGCTTGTAACGATGATCTTTCTCGTTAAATTTTTGTCCACAGTCAAATGCTCCTATCAAGCTACAGCTTTAATTATTGCCACTATTATACGACAAATTTTGTTTTTTTTTTTTTGAATTTTTGCAAATTTTATGTTAATTCGACACACTTTTGCGAAAGTCGCGATTTTGCACACGAGGTATGCGACGCCTTGCGGATAACAAATAAAAACTATTGACAATCGGGCAAAAATATGGTATAATCACCTGTGTATTCGGAGGGATATCGAAGCGGTCATAACGAGGCGGTCTTGAAAACCGTTTGGGTGCAAGCCCACAAGGGTTCGAATCCCTTTCCCTCCGCCAATTTTGCACGCGCGAGCTTACGTTTGATTTTTTTCGCCGTGCGGCTTCAGTAAGATCAGAGCTGTCGCAGAAGGTTGACGCCTTTCGCGCAGCTCTGTTTTTATATCGCAACTTTTACTTGCAATAATAATCGCCCCGTAATTGCCAAATTGACAGTTGCGGGGCGGATTTCTTTCAGGTCGAGCGGGCGACGGCGGTTTATATTTGCTCGGTTTTTCCGCTGACGATGGCGTAGTAGGTATTGGAAGTAATCTTATATACGACTGCGTAGATCATCGCAAAAACGGAAAAGCTTGCAACGGTAACGCAGATCATCAGGGAGATATTGCTGAAATTAAAAAGCATGAGCAGCTTCCACAGAACCGGAATAGCAAAGGCAAGATGCACGCCTGCCAGCAAAAGCGGTGCAAAAAACATGGTAAGCACTTGAGAATTGATGGATCTGCGGATATCACGTTTTGTCATTCCCACCTTCTGCATAACTTCAAATCTACCGTGATCCTCGTAGCCTTCGGAGATCTGCTTGTAGTAAATAATGAGTACCGCCGCAAACAGGAACACACTGCTTAGCAGGATCGCAATAAAAAACAGTCCCGCATACATACCAAAAAATGCCGCGCGCTCTTCTTCCTTACAGGTCAGAGAGTAGCTGTAATATCCATCTTCGCGGTGTACAACGATATCACCGATGTTTTGGTTGATCGTATCATATGCGGCAATAGTTTCTTCGGCACCGGCATCCATATCGAAATCGCAGGCCCAATACAGTTCCAGATATTCTGACCCCTGTTCTTCCAGAGGCTCTACCAGTTGACAGGGATCTTGAACGATCAGGACGATCGTAGGCACCACCTGTATGGAGGTGAAGGGAGAAATATACATTTCATCCGGCGTCCCCTTGATATTCAGAGCTTTGCAATTCTGAATGGTAAAGGTGTTGCCTGTATACTCTGTTCGAAAGCAGTAGAGCAGGCATTCATCATCTGCAAGGGTTTCGTTTTTGTTCATGATTCGATTGTAATCCGCCAGACTGAGTATGTTCAGATACCCTATGTTATCATAGGTGGAGATGGAAAAGTTGTGGATCGTGCTCTGATCCACGACCATACCCTCATTGGTGAACATCCCCGCAATATCGATGCCGGAGAACGCTATCACATTTTCCTTTTCGGGCACCAGTTCGTCTACCTTGCGGTGCATGGTGGAAAATGTGCAATCGTTAAAATCCTCATCTGTGGGGATGAACAGGCGCATTGAAATGTCTTTGGGATACTGCGTCTTGAATGAATCCTCTGCGCCGATGTACAGGCTGAGGGTTGAAGAAAGCATAACAAGAACCATGGTGACAAAGATACAGATAGAGGCCAGACTGGCACCGTTGTGCTTCATACGGTAGGACATAGTGGAAACGGAAACAAAGTGATTGGGCTTGTAGTAATATTTTTTATTCTTTTGCAGTAGCTTGCACAGCGCAACCGAGCCGGAAATAAACAGCAGATACGTTGCGATGATCACCATTACCACGGCGACCATGAACCAGATAATTGCCGAAAGCGGCTGTTCGATTGACAGCGCAATATAGTAAGCGGCAGCCAAAATGAGAATACCGACAACCGCCCGGAACCAATTTGCTTTTGGGGGCTTTTCGCCCATTTGATCGTTGTGGAGCAGCTCCAGAGGGCTCAGGCGATGGATCTTCAGGAGAGAGTTGAACAGTAGCAGAAAGTAGATTCCGGCAAATATAAGGGCAGTCTTTCCGGCGGAGAGAAAATCAATGCGCAGGGTGTAATCAAAGCTCTCCTGTAGCAGATTGTGCATGATCAGCTCAGCAAACTTTGAGAAAGCAATGCCGAAGATCAGCCCGCTTCCAATGGCGAGCGTACCGGAAAACAGCACCTCCCATTGCATGATCTTTCCCAGATTCCGTTTATCCATGCCCAGAACGTTGTACAGCCCAAATTCCCGATTTCGCTGACGCAGCAGGAAGGAGTTGTTGTAAAACAGAAACAGTACCGAAAACATGGTAATCACCACGCTGCCTACCGGAAGCAGCGTTCGCAAAACGCCGCCGCCTTTCATGTGGATCAGCATCTCAGAGGCAGAAAGAAAGGAAATGATATAGTGCATCATCACCATGACGGCGCCGGTCAAAACATACGGGAAGTACAGCCGATGATTCTTCCGGATACCGTTCCATGCGATCTTTGCGTAGAATCCTTTTTTCATTCTCTCGTTCCTCCCGCCTGAAGCATGGTGAGGGTATCGGAGATCATCTGATAAAGCTGTTCATCTGAGTTGTTGCCACGGTAGATCTGGTGGAACACCTCGCCGTCCTTGATGAAAAGCACACGGCCGGCATGGCTTGCCGCCTTGACGGAGTGCGTTACCATCAAAATAGTCTGCCCTGCGGCATTTATCTGAGAGAACAGGCGAAGCAGCTCGTCGGTGGATTTTGAATCGAGCGCACCCGTCGGTTCGTCAGCCAAAATCAGTTTGGGGTTGGTGATCAAAGCTCTTGCGACAGCCGCTCTCTGCTTCTGACCGCCGGAAACTTCATAGGGATACTTCTTCAAAAGCTCGCTAATCCCAAGCTGAGTGGCGATGGGTTTTAAGCGTTCGTGCATTTCCTTATAGCCTTTTCCCGCAAGGACAAGAGGAAGATAGATATTATCCTCCAGCGTAAAGGTATCCAGCAGATTGAACTCCTGGAACACAAAGCCTAAGTTATCCCGACGGAACGCGGCAATTTGAGATTCCTTGATTTTGGAAAGATCATTTCCGTCTAAAATCACATTGCCGGATGTAGGCTTATCGAGTGAGGCAAGGATATTTAAGAGTGTCGATTTACCCGAACCGGACTC
>CAYXNQ010000048.1:0-10029 GCA_964466545.1 uncultured Lachnospiraceae bacterium
CTGAGCATACCGTTCTTTATCCTCTCCATATGCCTTATGGCAGTCGTATTTATTTTCGGCGAGAGCGAAGGCGGAACGCAGAACAACTGGATCAAGCTTCCGGGCATACCTTTCTATCTTCAGCCGTCGGAATTTGTAAAGCCAATGTTTATCGTTACGTTCTCAAAACACGTCGATCTTGTCAAAAAGAAGATAAATCACCCGAAAAACGTTGCCGCTCTTTGCTTGCACGGCGGGATCATAATTGCCGCCGTCCTTTCGACAGGCGATCTCGGCTCCGCCCTTGTGTTCATCGCGATATTCTGCTCGATATTATTCGTAGGCGGCTTGTCGCTGTGGTATTTTCTCGGAGCGGCGTTGCTCATCGTAATAGCCGCGCCGTACGTGTGGCCGCGCCTTGCAACATATCAGCAAATGCGAATACTGTGCGGATTTAATCCGGAGCTCGACCCGGACAAGTACGGATATCAGGCATTGAAAAGCCGAATAGCGATCGCCGCCGGCGGTTTTCGCGGGGCGGGCTTTTCCGGAGGCACTAAATATCAGAACATTCCGTATGCTCATTCCGACTTTCTGTTCGCCGTGCTCGCGGAAAAATTCGGATTCATCGGTTGCTTTTTGTATATCGCCGCGTCCTGCACTATGATATTTTTAATAATCCGCAAAGCGCGGAACGTCCGAAAGGATTACGGCTCGTTCATTTGCGTCGGCGTTGTTGCCATTCTCATTGCGCAAACACTTGAGAATATCGGTATGTGCCTCGCGATGCTTCCGGTAATCGGAATCACGCTTCCGTTTTTCTCGTACGGCGGCTCGTCGGTCATATCAATGTATATATGCATGGGTATGCTGCAAAGCGTCAGCACACATAACAGAAAATACTATTTTGAACGAGAAGATTTTTGATTGCTCCGATAGATCGCAATATAAAATTACAGCTCCCGCGCACCTGATACGATGCACGGGAGCTTGTTTTATTTCAAACGACATTCAGCGCGGAGCCTTATCTCCGGCTTCCCTTTCGATCTTCGCGAGACTGTCCAGACGAAGCTGCTCCTTCAAGCCGCGCGTCCACTCCGACCACTGCGAATTTTCATAGCCGTATACCAAATTCTCACTGTATTCCATAGGTATCCACGTCTCGATCGGCGCCTCGTTGTGCGAAATAACAGCCTCAAGATTGTCAAGTGCTTTGCAAAGTTTCGCCTCCGAAGTTTCAAGCGCCAGTAGCTCGTCGAAAAGCGCGACAAGCTCCGCTTCCTCGTTCGGCGGCAGAGTCGCAAGCAATCCCTTGATCGCCTTTTCCTCATCCGCTTCGTTTTCCGCAGTTTTATAAAACGAAGGTATATCGCCGGTCACAGCTTCGCCGAAATCGTGGATAAGGCACATTTTTATTACTTTGTTCATGTCAAGCTTAGGGTATTCGTCGGCGCAAAGCAACGCCATGACCGCCAGTCTCCACGAATGCTCCGCCACAGACTCGTGCCTGCCGCTCGACGTCCAGGAATGTCTTGTATTACACTTCAGCTTTTCTATCTTTCCGAGAAAATCTATAAAACAGCGATGATCCATAACTGCCTCCGAAAATTTACATATATCAATATTAAACCGCTATCTATTGTAGCACATTCGCTTGGACTTTTCAACACAGACGCTTAAAAAAGCAACTATTGACATTAACAAGCTTTTGTGGTAAAATACCAATCGCGAGCAAGGCGCCACTATATTTCCGAATATATCAGGCTCGCGCATAACGCATTATTTGCGTAACAATGAATATGCTTATAGCGGCACGATCGCCGAGGTAATTATATAAACCCGAAAGGAACCTTAGTCATGCACGACGAGCTTACCGAAGTTGATATCCAAAAAATGAAGGAAGAGATCGAATACCGGCGTTCCGTTCTTACGCCCAAGCTGAAGGACGATCTCGCGTATGCGCGCGGACTCGGAGATCTCAGCGAAAACGACGAATACCGCTCTGCAAAGCGTGAGTTGAACCGCAATTACAGCAGAATCAGATATCTTGAAGGAATGATAGATACCGCCGTTATCATAAAGGTCGAATCAGACGACGACAGAGTCGGACTTTTCGATAAAGTAATGGTATTCTACGAGGACGAGGAGGAGGAAGAAACTCTCGTTATCGTTACCACCGTCCGCCGAGACGTACTCGACGGATATATCTCAAAGGATTCGCCTGTCGGCCGCGCGCTGATCGGTCATAAGGTCGGCGACAGAGTTAAGGTCATCGTAAATCCCACGGTAAATTATTATATAACGATAAAAGCCCTTGAAAAAGGCAAGGATGACGGCTCAATAGAGATAAACTCGTACTAAATAGGCAAGCCTAAAGCTGTGTATATCAAAAGTCGCGTATCTGCGGATATGCGGCTTTTTAATTTTTCGCATCACAATTAAAGGTAAGAAAAAATATTATTTTACTTGTAATTGCAACATGAATGTGCTACAATATTAATATACATATTTGATATTATATTCTGAAAGGTTGGGCACTTTATTTTGCTTAAAAATACTGTAGCGTGCGGAAAACGCTATTTCGACAATACGTCAAACACTGAGCTTCGCACGCAAATAAATAAGTCGCGCTACGTGATCATGCTTTCAGGCAACCTCGCGACAAACGCAAGAAACGAGAAATCCGGCACATCGGCGCGAGTATACAAAAACGGAATCTACGGCTTTTCGTCTATCGCGGATACCTCAGAGGAAGCCGCGCTCACCGCACTCAAGGCCGCGTCCGAAAATGCCGATTTCCTCGCCGGACACGCGGGAACCGGACGCGGTATGCTCCCCTCTCTCGTAAATTCGAGCTTCTTCCCGAATGTAAGCGTCAACGATCCCGAGCAGAAGCTTTACGTAGACTTCGTAAAAGAAATCGACGATTACATAGCAAACAAATATCCGAATCTCGCCGGAAGATATGTCGCCGCTACCGCCGATTCAATGGAAAAGATTATCTCCGTTTCAAACGGCACGGACGCGCACACGATCATTCCGCGAAGCTATATCATTCTGTCGCTCACCGCGCTTGACGCGTCGGGCGTTCCCGTCGAGCTGTTCGAACCTTACGGCGGCTTCGGTTCGTTTGACGCAAACTTCACTTCCCCGTCAAGCATATTTGAAAATATCGACGCGCTCTACGAAAGACTTATGAAAAAGCGCGAGGGCGTATATGCGGAAGCCGGCAAAAAGCTCTGCGTGCTCGCAGGAATGATGTCCGGCATGCTCGCTCACGAGGCCGTCGGTCACACCGTAGAGGCAGATCTCGTTCTCGCAGGCTCAGTCGCCAAGCACAACCTCGGCAAGCCCGTAGCTTCCGAGCTTGTAAATTTGGTGGATTTTGCACACACCGCATTTGGTGCGCCCACGCCGCTTCCGGTATACGTAGATGACGAAGGCGTGACCGCTAAGGACGCCTGGCTCATAAAGGACGGAATACTCACGGGATATATGAACAATCGCGAATCCGCTGAGCATTTCGGCGTTGAACCGGCAGGTAATGCACGCGCATATTCTTTCTCTGACGAACCGCTTATCCGAATGAGAAATACCGCTATTCTTCCCGGAAGCTCAAAGCTTAATGAGATGATAGAGAGCATCGAGGACGGTTACTATCTTGTTTCGTCGAACAACGGTCAGGCGGATACGACAGGAGAGTTCATGTTCGGAGTAACCGAGGGCTATGTTATCAAAAACGGCAAGCTCGACGCGGCTCTGAGAGATACTACCGTATCCGGAGTAGCCTTCGATATGCTCAAGACAGTCGATATGGTATCCGACAGGCTTACTTGGACAAGCTGCGGAATGTGCGGCAAAAAGCAGCCTATGCCCGTCGGAATGGGCGGCCCCGATATCCGTTGCCAAATAATGATCGGCGGCAAATAAGGAGAACGATTCAATGAAAAATCTGAAAAATATAGCAAAAGAAGCTCTCTCGGAATTGACAAAACGTGGTGCCGATCGCGCCAATGTAAAGGTCACATCCTCCGAGACTCGCGAGTTTAATATTGACAACGGAAAATTCAGTCTTTTCCGCACCCTTTTCGACAATAGCCTATCTATGACTGCGCTCAAAGCGTCGAAAAAAGGAAATACCACCGTTAACCGCTTTGATTCCGAGGCTATCGCAAACGCCGCGGCTGAATGTATCGCTATCGCAAACTCCGCAGAGCCTGACAGTGCTTGGGATTTTGCTCCGAAGCTTGACAATCGCGATTTCGACGACGGTGTTGTAAACGGAGATATCGACAAACTGTTTTACAGAACAAAGGAACTGCTCGATACGATCTCCGAGCGCTATCCGCTTATAACGATCGAGCAATGCATAGTCTCACACGAAAAGATAAATTGGGTATATATGAATACATACGGCGCGGAATTTGAACGCCGTACCGGACAATATTCCGTAATGCTCATGTACTCCGCGCATGACGGAGAGCTTGCCTCCTCTTTCTTCGATTCAAGCTTCACAACTATCTCGCTCGACCGTCCGTTCATCGAATGCGCAACGGTCGCAAAGGACCTCGCCGACGTCTCAAAGCAGATCCACACGATCTCTCCGAGCGAGAAATTCACCGGCGTCGCCGTGTTGCCGCCGTCTGTATTTGATTTTCTTCTTGAAAGTGCGATTTCAAGCTTTGCCTCCGACAGCTCAATATTGGACGGAACGAGCATTTGGCGCGATCTTCTCGGCAAGCCTGTAGCCTCCGAAAAGCTCTCCGTAAAAAACGATCCGTATGACGAAAGTATAGTAAACGGCGAACGCATTACAAGCGAAGGCTTCGTGTCCGAAGCTCACGATATTATCAAAAACGGAGTCCTCGATTCGTTCCTGATCTCGCTTTACGTCGCTAATAAAACAGGGCTGAAGCGCGCGCCCGCAGCCTCGCTTATGATGATCGTTCCGCCCGGCGACGCTTCGCTCGACGAAATGATTGCAAATATCGACCGCGGAATAATCATCGGAAGAATATCCGGCGGAAATCCGGCGTCAAACGGAGATTTTTCGGGCGTCGCGAAAAACAGCTTCCTGATCGAAAACGGAAAAATCACATCCGCGCTCAGCGAAACGATGATAAGCGCGAATATCGCGGATATGCTCAAGAATATCGTCGCGCTGTCAGCTGAAAGAGTTTCAAACGGCGACTATAATCTGCCCTATGCGGCGATCGGCGGCGTCACGATCTCGGGCAAATAACCGCATCGACAATTTAAGCCGAAATATTCAAGGCGTTTGATACACAAAGAAAGGATATTGCACCATGGCTAAGCCAACAGTAAAAAAACAATCCGTTCTTCCTGCCGACGCATCGGCTGAAGATAAGAAAAAAGCATTGGATACCGCGCTCGCCCAGATCAGAAAGAATTTCGGCGAAGGTACGGTAATTAAAATGGGTGAAAGTTCGAGAATGGAGGTCAGCTCCGTCTCCACAGGCTCCCTGTCACTTGACCTTGCGCTCGGCGTAGGCGGACTTCCACGCGGAAGGATCGTCGAGATCTACGGTCCGGAATCCTCCGGTAAAACGACCGTCGCGCTCCATGCCGTAGCGGAAGTACAAAAGCTCGGCGGAGAGGCGGCGTATATTGACGCGGAGCACGCTCTCGATCCCGTATACGCCAAGGCTCTCGGCGTAAATATCGACAATCTTCTTGTTTCGCAGCCCGACAGCGGCGAGCAAGGACTTGAGGTCGCCGAAGCACTTGTAAGATCCGGCGCCATTGACATAGTTGTTATTGACTCGGTAGCCGCACTCGTTCCTCAGCAGGAGATAGAAGGCGATATGGGCGCGTCTCATGTAGGACTTCAGGCAAGACTTATGTCTCAGGCGCTCCGTAAGCTCTCCGGCACGGTGTCGAAAACCAACTGCATCGTAATATTTATTAATCAGCTTCGCGAAAAGGTCGGCGTTATGTACGGAAATCCCGAAACTACTCCCGGCGGACGTGCGCTGAAATTCTACGCTTCCGTAAGAATCGACATCCGTAAAGGCGAGCCTCTGAAGGATTCCGGCGGAATTTACGGCAATAAAACAAAATGCAAGGTCGTAAAAAATAAAGTCGCTCCGCCCTTTAAGGTTGCCGAATTTGAAATTCTCTACGGTAAAGGAATCTCCAAGAGCGGCGAGATCGTCGATATAGCATCCGATCTCAATATCATAGAGAAAAGCGGCTCTTGGTTCTCATATGACGGAAACCGTCTTGCTCAGGGACGCGACAACGTTCGTATCCTGCTTGAAGAAAATACCGCTCTTCGCGACACGATCGAAGCTAAAATCAGAGAAACTATCGCAGGCGGAGTCGAAAGCGGAAGTACGTTCGACCAGCTTGAAGACGACGAGGACGACGACATCGACATTCGTTCGCTCAATCTCGACGATGAATGATCTCGCTTAAGTTAAACGGAGCCGAGCGTGAACTGTAAATCAATACGTTTTACAAACTTCCGGAATATTGAAAACGCCTCCGCGGAGTTTTCAAGCTCCGTTAATGTGCTTTGGGGCAACAATGCCCAGGGCAAATCGAATATTCTCGAAGGAATATATTATTTTGCGCGCGGCCGCTCGTTTCGCGCCGCCAAAGATCGCGAGCTTATACGCTTCGGCGAAGAAGCTCTCAGAGCGGAGCTGAGCTTTACGCGCGAAGACAGACAGCATCCTATAGAGCTGTCGCTCGCTATCACGCGAGACGGAAAAAAAAGGATCGAGCGAGGCGGCGCACAGATCTCCGTCCGCGAAATGTTCGGAGATTTTAAGGCAGTTCTATTTTGCCCGGCGCATCTTGCGCTTGCCGCCGGAGGCCCCGCGGGACGCCGCTCGTTTCTCGATATTGCGATCTCACAGCTAAATCCGACTTATCTTTCGGCGCTGTATCGCTATAATAAGGCTCTCAGAGAACGTAATGCGCTTTGCAAGCTGAAAGCGCCGCGCGAAAGTCTGCTTTGGGACACATACTCAAGGCAGCTTGCCGCATATGGCTCTGTTATCTCCGCTTACAGAGTCGGATATGTAGGCTTGCTCGAAAAAATCATTGCCGAATATTTCGCCGCTATGACGGGCGGCAGTGAAACGCCGCAGCTTACATATGCCGACGGAAGCTCGCTCGGCGATCTATTGTCCGGAATTTCTCCGGCAGAGCCACCAAGCAAGCAAGCAGAGTATGAATCAAAGCTTTACTCGCTCCTGATGGACTCATACGACAAAGATATAAATCTCGGAGCGACATTTTACGGACCGCACCGTGACGATATTCGTATACGGTTATGCGGAAAGGACGCAGGAAAATTCGCCTCGCAGGGACAGCAGAGATCTCTCGCGCTTTCAATGAAGCTGGGCGAAGGCGATATCGCCGCGAAGCTTACCGGCGAATATCCGGTATTTTTGCTCGACGACGTTCTCTCGGAGCTTGATCTTACGAGAAGGCGCTTTATTCTGAACGCCCTCAGCGACAGGCAGATAATAGTCACCTCCTGCGAGCCGGATTACTTTAACAATTTAGATTTTAACATCAACCTGCTGCACGTTGAAGCAGGAAAGCTGATTTAAGGATATATTATGGGTACTATATATAAAATAATCGACGCGTCGGAAACCTCCGCCGGTATAGCCGTAAAGCTTGAGCATATCTCCGGCGACGAACTGAGCGACAATCTTGATTTTTTGATATCGCGCGAAAACTGGCTTGATATGAAGCTCGCGGTTGGCGATGAGATAGGCAAATCCGAATTTGCGGCTCTCACGCGCGCCGGAGTAATGCTACGCGCCATATCGCGCACACTTAAAATACTTTCATACAGCGATCACAGCCGCAACGCTCTCATAAGAAAGCTTGCAAACTTTGGATTTGAACGAGATATCGCGGAAGACGCCGCCGATTATGCCGAAAAACACGGATATATAAATGAAAAAGAACAGGCGTGCAGAGCCGCCGAGATGTACGTAAAAAATAAATATTGGGGCAAAAAACGCATTGCCGCCGAGCTTATGTCACGCGGATATTCAAAGGAATCCATTCTTTTTGCGGCAAGCAGTATAACAAATGAAGAATATCTCAACGCCCTGAAAAAGATCATGCGCAGAAAATTCGCCGCCGCAACGGAAGGCACTCAGCTTTCACGCGAAATGCTGTCCTATTTTGCAAGGCTCGGATATTCGATAACAGAGATCACAAGAGCAACGGAGGAGCTTAGTTCAGATGAATAACAATGATATTAAGATAGGATTTGTCTCTCTCGGATGCGCGAAAAATCTGATAGATTGCGAAGTTATGTTGCATTATGTCGCAGACGCCGGCTATCAGATCACCCCGGAGGAGACCGAAGCCGACATCGTTATTATCAATACCTGCGCGTTCATCGAAAGTGCTAAACGCGAATCCATCGACAGTATTCTTGATATAGCATGGCTAAAAGAAAATAAAAATCTTAAGGGCATCATCGTTACGGGTTGTATGGCTGAAAGATACCGCGAGGAAGTCCTGGCGGAGCTTCCCGAAATCGACGCGCTTCTCGGACTCGGAAGCAACTCAAAGATCGTCGAAGCCATAGAAAACATCTTGAACGGCAAGAGCGGTTACACCGCATTTGACGATAAAGAAGCGGCGCCCATCGGCGGCGAGCGTATAGTAACTACCGGCGAAGGTATGGCTTACATAAAGATCGCCGAGGGCTGCTCAAACCGTTGCACATACTGCGCAATTCCGCTCATTCGAGGAAAAATGCGCAGCCGCACTATAGAAGATATCGTTGAGGAAGCAAAAGAGCTTGACTCTCTCGGAATCAAGGAGCTCTGCGTTATCGCGCAGGATACTTCGGCTTACGGAATCGACATCTACGGAAAATATGCCCTTCCCGACCTTTTGCGCGAGATAACAAACCATACTTCAATACCGTGGATACGCCTTTTGTACTGCTATCCCGACAAAATAACGGACGAGCTTATCGCCGAGATCAGAGATAACGATCGCATAGTAAAGTATATTGATATTCCGATACAGCATATCAGCGATAAAATGCTCACCGCAATGAACCGCCACGGAGACTCCGCACTTATCAAGGACGCCGTGCGCAGATTGCGCGAAGCTATCCCCTCAGTTGTTCTCAGAACGACGGCTATCGTCGGGTTCCCGGGCGAGAGCGACGATGACTTTTCCGAGCTGTGCGAATTTGTAAAGGAAACAAAATTCGAGCGATTCGGCGCATTCACTTATTCGCGTGAGGAGGACACGCCCGCCTACGATATGCCCGATCAGATCGACGCGCAGATCGCGCAAGACAGATACGATATCGTTATGCAGTTGCAGCTCACAAACAGTGAAGAATTTAACGCCGCGCGCATCGGTCAAACAATGACTGTGCTGTGCGAGGGCTTCGATCCCGTCGGCGAGACCTACTACGGACGTTCGTCGGCTGACGCGCCCGACATCGACGGAAAAGTATATTTCACCTCCGCCAAAAAATGCGAAGCCGGTGATTTTGTAAACGTAAAGATAACCGAAGCGCTCGACTACGATCTCGTCGGAACCGCCGTATAAACAAACCTTAACCGAAAGGAGACTTTATTATGAATTTACCGAACAAGCTTACAATAATCCGCATCATAATGGTGCCGATATTTATGGTATTTCTGCTTATTCCGATGCCGCTGTCGGACACGGCAATCAGAATCATCACCGCGTTTCTGTTTGTTGCCGCGTCGCTTACAGATATGCTCGACGGCAAGATTGCTCGAAAGTACAATCTCGTCACCGATTTCGGAAAGCTCATGGATCCGCTTGCCGATAAATTCATGGTTTTCGGCGCATTGATCGGAATATTGGTTTACGAGGGTGGCGTTTTTCGCAATATTTTTGCGTGGGCGGCAGCAATAGTAATGTTCCGTGAGCTTGCGGTAACCTCAATGAGACTTTTGGCAGCGGGCAAAGACGGCACGGTCATTGCGGCTAAGTGGATCGGAAAGGTCAAGACCGTGACTCAGATCATCTGCATAACGACTGTGCTTCTCGAACCTG
>CAYXNQ010000049.1:0-5802 GCA_964466545.1 uncultured Lachnospiraceae bacterium
TATCGTTAATTTCCATAATAAATACGTTGTCGATCCTTTCTTTTCAAAAACGTTAACCGAGAATGACCACATCGGAAAGATCGCGCGATATCACGCTTTGCAGTATCGCGGCGGTATGCGCATCAAGCTTGTCAAGTGAAAAATCCCCGCAATCGCACGCCGCGTGAGCGTCGCTTCCTACGGTAAGTTTACTTCCGCCGCAATCGAAATACAGCTTCAGAAGCTCTGCCGTCGGCGAGATCTTATAGCCTCTCCGACAGTCCGAGGTATTGATCTCAAGCGCTATGCCCGTTTCGGTCATTATATGAAACAACCGCCTGTAATCGTCGAAAAACGGCTCAATATCGAGATCAAGCTTCCTATCTCTGTAAATATACCGAAGCGGATAGGTGATATGCGCGAGAGTATGCGCACCGCTCAGCCGAGCCGCTCTCGTCAGCTCTCCGATATAGCTTTTATACATTTTGCTGATATCGTCAAGCGAAAATTCGGAAAAATCGTAAAACCAAAAATCCGGCTTTCCTTCGAGATTATGCACCGACGATATAACAAAAGAAAAATTATATTTTTTTAACAATCTGCTTATCTCATCAGGCGCCAGATAGCCCTGTCCTATCTCAATGCCGAGATACGCCGACAGCTTCCCCGCATGAGATGAATTTACAAGCTCAAGCTCACGCAAGAGCGCGTCAATATCCGGCGGAGCATAATCGCCTGCCGCAATTGCGTCAACATCATAGTGCTCCGTAATAATCAGCTTGTCAAGCCCGCGATCAAGCGCCGCATTAGCTATATCTTTAACATCCGCTTGTCCGTCAAACGAAAAGCGGGAGTGAACATGAGTATCTATCATAATAAATACGCTCTCAACCGAAACAAAAAACATTTTCGCACTATGCGTTGTTATATGATAACACATTTTATCGAATTTGAAAAGGGTTTTTACTAATTTTATTATTTACGCTTGAATGGCTTGCCTATATGTGATAAAATAATTTTATTGATCAACAAGAACACCGAGCAAAAAACGAAAGGAAATTTATATATGAGTCGCACTCTTTTATGCTCCACCGGAACGATGGTGGAAAAAGGAAACAACTACAATTATCCGAGAGCGATCAAAAATATAGCAGGCTTCATGGAACGCCTGGGCGTCGCGGGCTGCGAGCTTATGATGCTGCCATACTACTACGACAAGATAGCCGATATAAAAAATGAACTGCGAGCCGCCTCCGTTCCGGCGATCACAACGCACTGTGAAAAGGAGGTTGGAACGTTGTTTTCCGATGCGGGAGCGGCAAGAGCTACCGGCGACTCGGACAACGCCCGCGCACTTCTCAGCGAAGGCCTGCGACTGTTCAGATTAAACTGCGAGGCGGCGGCGGAGTTTTCATCGTCAAGACTCGTACTGCATCTCTGGGGCGGAAAAAATTCCGACAGCGCTGTTGAATACAACATATCGCTCATTCCGGAGCTTGAAAATATAGCGAGAGAATACTCCGTCTCGATCCTCATAGAAAATATTCCCTGCACCACACATTCTCCTCTCAAGAATCTCAAAAAGATCGCGGCGGATTATCCCGAATGTCGATTTGTTTTTGACACGCGATTCGGAATGTTCCACAGAGAAACTCGGGAAACGCTGACGGACGCCGAAGTTTCCGCGCGGATAGATCACGTCCACATAAGCGATTTCAAGGGCGGCGCAACCGGAGAGTTCAAACGCCTTAGACCGATACTTCATCCACTTGAGGGCGATGTAGATTTTCCCCTCGTCGCAAGTGAGCTTGATCGGCTCAAATATGCGAAAACAATCAATCTCGAATCTCCCGTAATGCGCGACGACGCCTCGCTCGATCTGAAAAAACTCGAAAATTCGCTGTCCTACCTTGCTGATATTTTTCATATAAACAACTGAAAACGCGCCGATAAAATCAAAAAGAAAGGAGCTTTGCAAATGGTCAATCTGATCTGCGGAAG
Source organism: uncultured Lachnospiraceae bacterium (assembly GCA_964466545.1). GTDB lineage: Bacteria > Bacillota > Clostridia > Oscillospirales > CAG-272 > CAYXNQ01. The sequence goes on from CAYXNQ010000049.1 coordinate 1,981, forward strand.
AGCCGGTAGCGGCAAAACGAGCAAAGTATTTGAAATGATAAGCGACGACATCGCCAAAGATCGCCGCGTCATACTCATCGTTCCCGAACAGGAGACCGTGCTTTTTGAAACCTCGGCAGCCAAGCGATTCCCGCCGTCCTCCGCTCTGAATTTAGAGATAACCAATTTCAAACGCCTCGCAGATCTCGTCGCGAGAACCTACGGCGGTTGCGGAAAAAATTATATCTCACGTAGCGCCGCTTGTCTTTATATGCATTTGGCACAGCTCGCCACAAAAGATCTGACCGAAACCGTCAAGGGTGATGACGAAAGCGTAAACCTTCTCGTTTCCGCGATATCCGAACTTAAAAACAGCGGAATAGACGCAGGAAAGCTTGAAACGGCGGCGAAAAAGCTCACCTCCGACCTCGAAAGCGAGGGCGATCGTGAAGCAAAGCTCGCTTTATCCCAAAAGCTCACCGATCTTGCACTGCTGATGGCGACTTTCTCTGAACTTGAGCGAGAAGCGGGCGAGGACGACGGAGATATACTTCCGAATCTCGCAAATACGCTTCGCAAGCACGATTATTTTCGCGGCGCAAGCGTTTATGTTGATTCGTTCTTCAGCCTCACGCCGATCGAATACGACATCGCGGCATCTATGATAAGGCAAGCCGAGAACATTACGTTTACGTTCGCGCATCCGGGCGACGACTCGGAAGAAATGCAATTCGATTTCACAGGAAGGTACTACAAAACTATTCTTTCTTTAGCCTCGCGCTACCGTTCAGGCAAGGTAAATAAGCTTGTTCTCGCAGGCGGCAAACGCGCAGCGAAGCCTGCCATCGCCGCACTCGATCATATTTGGGATTCCGAATACCCGCCATACCAAAACGACGCGTACGGAGTTGAAATAACGCTGTGCCGCGATAAATACGAGGAAGCATTCGCGGTCCTTTCAAAGATCAAGGCTTTGCTTGCAAGCGGCGCAAGCGCAGGAGAGATCGCAATAATCACGAGAGACACAAGCTCAGTCGTCGGAGTTATAGACGCGGCGCTTGAAGAAGCCGGCATTCCATATTTTCTCGCCGAGCGCTTTGATATATCCTCACAACCGGAGATCAAGCTCATATTTGCCGCGCTTTCGACGGTTTCCGGCGGTTGGCGCACGGACGACCTTATAGCCGCCGTAAAAACAGGGCTGTTCCCGCTCTCCGAAAGAGAAGCCGATGTTTTCGAGCGATATCTGAACACATGGGATATACGCGGAAGAAAACGGTATACCGCAGACGCTTGGAGCATGAATCCCGACGGATTTTCGGCGAATCTGACCGAAAGCGGCGCCGAGATCCTTACTCTTGCAAATCACGCAAAAGAAGCTATCATTCCTCCGCTCGACAGATTCGCCGACGTTTTCGACAAATCCCCCTCGGTAAAGGACGTTTGCCGCGCGATCTGGGAACTGCTGAGCGAGCTTAATGTTTACGAAAAATGCTTTAACGCAGACGAAACGTACAGCGACCGCGAGAAGGAGATAAAGCGACAATTGCCGGTAACGATAAACTCAATACTCGACACACTCGTCTCTGTGCTTCCGGATATAAAATGCGACAGCAGAAAATTCGCCAGACTGTTCAAGCTTGCGTCGTCCGACGTCAACATAGGCGCCATTCCCGCCGGACTTGATCGCGTGACTATAGGACAGGCAAACGCACTTCGCGCAGGCAACATATCTCACGCCATACTGATTGATGTAAACGAAGGAATATTCCCCGCGGCTGTATCCGACGACAGCTTCTTCTCGGATCACGATAAATTTTTGCTTGAAGGCGCTGATATGCCTTTGCCGTCAGGCGAGCTTGAGCGGATGGAGGGCGAGCTGCTGTGGTTCTACCGATCGGTGACCGCGGCATCTCACGGTGTATATTTTTTCGCTGCCGAAGAAAACGGCGCTCTCTCCTCCGGAGCGACGCGCGTGCTTGAGCTTTTGCCGACGCTCAAGGTGAAACACTTCGACGAGCTGACTCCGGAAGAATTGATATTTGATAAAAGCACATTGCTCGACGCCGCCGCGTGCTTAAAAGGCGAAAGCCGAGCCGTTGCGCTCGACGTTCTCGAAAAAGCGGGACTCGGCAGTTACGGAATTAACCTCGATGAATCTGCAGCGCAAAACGCTCGCGTGTCTCAGGAAACGGCGGAAGAATTATTCCCCAACGCCAAGCTTTACCTTTCGCAATCGCGCCTCGACAGCTTTATTATGTGCAAATTCGGCTATTACTGTAAATATATACTCAAGCTCAAGGAAGAACGGCGTGCGGAGATACGCGCGGTAGATGTCGGAAATTTCATACACAGTATGCTTGAAAAGTTTTTCTCACTGCAAAAAGATTCCGCTCCGCTCGATGAAAAACGGCAAAACGAGCTGATCGACGAGCTGACCGATGAATACATATCCGCAAATCTCGGCGAAGAGCCGCCGGCGCGAAGCGTGAATCTGTTCAAACGCCTGCGCCGCAGCGTAAAGGAAATGATACGCGCGCTGTCTCTTGAATTTGCAAGTACGGATTTTAAGCCCTTCGACTTTGAGCTCCCGCTGAGAGAGGGAGATCCGATCGCCCCGCCCCCGCTTCATATTCCGCTGAAAAACGGCGGCGAAGCCGTGATCGGCGGTATAATCGACAGGCTCGACGTATATCGCGAAGGCGAAAAAACGTATGTAAGAGTCGTAGATTACAAGACCGGAACAAAAAAATTCTCTCTTGACGACATACGCTCCGGGATTAATATGCAGCTTCTCATATATCTTTTTTCGGTATGCTCCGCGCCCGAAGGAGATTTTCGTCGAAGCTTAGCGGGAAGCGGAGAACTTATCCCCGCGGGAGCGATATATTTCGCCGCGTCTCCGGCAGAGCTTAAGAAAAACGGCGACGCAACGCCGAGCGAGGCATCCGAGCTTGCGGGAAGCGCATTTACCAGAAGCGGTATACTCACGGATAACGTTGAGATTCTGCAAAAGATGGATCCGGATCTGTCCGGGAAATACATTCCGATCAAGCTGAAAAAAGACGGAACATTCGCGTCAGGAGCCCAAGTGGCGTCTGCCGCCGAATTTGAAAAACTGAAAAGCGAGCTTCTGCGCACGGTTGCCGATATCTCGGATGAAATGCGTTCCGGCGCCGCCGAAGCCAAGCCGATGAAAAACAAAGCATTAGATCCGTGTGAGTGGTGTAAAATGAATTTGATCTGCAAACAGCGGAAAGCGACCACCTAAACGCATAACAAAAACGCGCAATTCGGAGAGTAGCCTCCGACTCGCGCGTTTTGATTTTTGTATTTACAGTGCCATCAAAAGCGTTCCCGCTCCGATCAAAACGCATCCGATAAGCGATTTCGGCGTGAATTTCTCATGCAGAAAAACAAATGCGAGCACGAGCGTTATGATCACGCTCAGCTTGTCTATCGGCACGACCTTTGACGCCTCGCCCATCTGGAGCGCCTTGTAATAGCAAAGCCATGACGCACCTGTCGCAAGTCCCGAAAGAATAAGGAATATCCAGCTTTTCCGGCTTATATCGGAAATTCCTCCCTGCGTATCCGTAATAAACACCATTCCCCACGCCATGATCAGCACAACAACGGTTCTGATCGCGGTAGCAAGGTTTGAATTAACTCCGTCTATACCGACCTTCGCCAGAATAGACGTAGCTGCCGCAAACACCGCGGATAAAAGCGCAAATACCAGCCACATAAACGATCACCTCGATCAATATTTCTCGCATATGCGATTACAGGTCAATTATACGCTCGCGGTATATGTATGTCAATAGCCCGCAAACAATTTAT
>CAYXNQ010000049.1:5902-9821 GCA_964466545.1 uncultured Lachnospiraceae bacterium
CAGGTCAATTATACGCTCGCGGTATATGTATGTCAATAGCCCGCAAACAATTTATCTTTATTCGCGCGGCATAGGTCTTCTCGGAGCATGATCCGGCGGAAACGGCGGCCTTGGCATATCACGCGGCGGGAGCTGTGCGCCGGCAGGGAAATTATCCTCGCGCACTTTTTCGTCGTCTGTTGAAATATATCGCTTAGCCTGAGTGGAGAACAGCGTATAATACTCTCCTCGGCTCGCCATAAGCGAACGGTGATCGCCCTGTTCGACGATCTCGCCGTTTTTCAGCACAACGATCTTATTCGCGGTCGTCGCGCTCGAAAGCCTGTGCGAAACGAATATCGTTGTCTTGTCGCGGCGCAGACTGTCAAACTGATTGAATATCTCCTGCTCTGCCATCGGGTCAAGCGAAGCGGTCGGTTCATCGAGTATCAGTATATCCGAATCCGAATAGAACGCGCGCGCGATCGACAGCTTCTGCCACTGCCCGATCGAAAGCTCAATACCGTTGCTTTCAAAATATCTCATAAGCGGAGTATCGTATCCCGCCGGCAATTTGTCGATAAATTTATCCGCGCCGGACATGGACGCCGCAAGTTTGATATCCTCTTTACCGAAACCGCGTTTGATTCCGCCGAATGCAATATTATCGCTTACGCTGACGGCGTATTTTCCGAAATCCTGAAAGATGATTCCGTATATTCCGTACAGCTTTTCAACGTCATATTCCTTGATATTTCTGCCGTCGAGCAATATCTCTCCGTCAGTCGGGTCGTAGAGTCTCGTCAAAAGCTTTATCAGCGTAGTTTTACCGGCGCCGTTCAAGCCGACAAGCACTACCGTGTCACCCGCGTTGATCGTAAGATTTATATTTTTAAGGACAGTGCGATCGCTTCCCGGATAAGCAAACGATACGTTTTTGAATTCGATCGTATGACCGCAGTGGCGAGCCGGCTCTATCGGCGCGTCAAGAGACGAAACTATATGCTTTTCCTCATTCATGAAAAGTATCATATTGTCAATGAACAGCGAGCCTTCGTATATTGACGTAACTACCGATATCAGCGACGCAACGCACGAGGAAACGGAGTTCAGCGCCCCAGTATAAACGGTGTAATCGTCGATCTGCGTTACATTTGTCGCGATCATGTAGAAAAGTATCGCATTCAGCACTGCGGAAACAAGTGACAGCGCGATATTCCAGACGCCCTCCTGCCATATAAGTCCCTTGATGCCGCTGAAATATTGCTTAAATATACTGTTATATCTTCCGATAAACAGATCGGAAAGCCCGAAAAGTCTGATCTCCTTAACGGCGTCCTTATCGACCATTATATCGCTGTAATAATTAAGCTGGAGTCTGTCCTTCGAGCGATGCCGCATATACATAAAGTTTCTGCGACGGAAATAAAATCCGAGCGCGGCATTGACAAAGGATATCGACACGAACAATGCAAAGAACAGATACGCAATGGGATTAAGGCGCGAAAGAAGTCCGAACAGCACTACGAGATAGCTTATCATTGATATGATCTTGCTGAGCATATCGAATGTATTCGACATTATGCTGACAGGTCTCATTCCGGCTTCGCGATTGGCGTTTTCGAGTCTCTCGTAAAAATCCGGCATATCAAAGGACGCGATATCAACGTCCTTCGCCTTCGTCATTATCTTGACTTTAATATGATTCGTAACTACCTCGCCGGATATTCTCGTTATTATACCGTTCACCGAGCTGACGAGGCTGTTGACAAATATATATCCGAATTGCAGCATGAGCGGTAGCAAAAGATCGGTCTCGCTCGTAAATGACTGGACTATCTTACCGACTAAGTTAGCCGATATGAGAGTGCCCACAAGCGGCATTACGCCGTTGTAGAGCGTCATGAAGATATTCAAAAACAGCAAAAGCTTCTTTGCTTCCCAGACGAGCTTGAATATATATACAAGTCTGTATGTCGTTCCGCGAACGACGCGCCCGATATACCCCGGAACTTCGCGAATAGTTTTCGGCTTCGGTTCCTTCATCTTTTCTCTGAGTTCAAAATTAGGTCCCCACGGTCCCATATAAAGCTCCTTTCAATATCCTATTGCAATTTTACAATATAGGCGCAAAGCGGCGCTTATCGCTCTACAAGCTTAAGTATCAGCTCCGCGAGCTTCTCCTTTTCGCTCTCTGTAAGCGGGGAGAAGAAATTCTCCGCACGCTCGCTCTTTTGAGATTTGAAGCCTTCGCAAGCTTCTCTGCCCGCTTTCGTTATATATACAAATCTCTGTCTGCGATCCTGCTCGTTCGGTCTGCGCTCTATCAAGCCCTCCTCTTCGAGCTTCAGAAGAGTTTCGGAAAGCGACGGCGCACGTATTCCGAGGCGCTCGGCGATCTGCACCTGAGTAATTCCGTCGTTTTCAAGCAGCATGAACAAAACTCGGAATTTTCCGTGTCCGTGCTTCATTTCCGACTTTGTTCCCCGCGGAGGCGGAGGTGGCGGTAGCGGGCACGAAATATCCGGCATCGGCGGCGGAGGCGGCGCGTCAGGCGGAGGCGGAGGCAAAAGATTTCTCCGCGTCATTGCAGCAAAGCGAAACGCCAGTTCCATAAGCTCTTCGTTTTTTATCATCGCATATCCTTTCTATGTCTGTTGAGGTTTTTATCGAAATCCGCAAAAATACGAAAATTAACGGCATTGCATTTATTTAGCTACCTAACATTGCTCATTATATCACTCTATGCGTAAAATGTCAATACAAAGCAAATATCCTCAAATGTAAAAATAATCTTGCAATTTGCGATATTATGGTGTATAATAAAGAGAAACAAAATACCGGTAACGGTTGAATTATAACCAAAGGAGTTTTTAATTCTATGGGCGAAATATTCTATTCGCATGAAGTTGAAAGCATGTGTCCGGTCGCTAAGGGTCCGAAGCACGGTCCGGCTCCCATTCCCGAAGAGGGACAGTGGGTCAAGGCTTACGAGATCAAGGATATCTCCGGTCTTTCTCACGGCATCGGCTGGTGCGCTCCTCAGCAGGGCGCCTGCAAGCTCACCTTGAACGTAAAGAACGGTATCATCGAGGAAGCTCTCGTTGAAACGCTCGGATGTTCCGGAATGACACATTCCGCGGCTATGGCAGCAGAAATTCTTCAGGGAAAAACGATCCTCGAAGCTCTTAACACAGACCTCGTATGCGACGCTATCAACGTTGCTATGCGCGAGATCTTCAAGCAGCTTGTTTACGGAAGAACACAGACTGCATTTTCCGAAAACGGTCTCCCCGTCGGCGCTTCTCTTGAGGATCTCGGCAAGGGACTTCGTTCTCAGGTCGGAACAATGTTCGGCACAAAGGTAAAGGGCGTTCGTTATCTCGAAATGGCTGAAGGCTACGTTCTTTCGATGGGTCTTGACGAAAACAACGAGGTAATCGGATACAAGTTCGTTCACCTCGGCAAGATGATGGAACAGATCCGCAAGGGTACCGCTCCCGCAGAAGCCTATGAAGCAAACATCAAGACATACGGACGTTACGCCGACGCGGTCAAGTACATTGACCCCAGAGCCGAATAATCAGGGAGGAGCACTAATATGTCGAACAACGTAACATTTGAAGGCTACGATCGCCGAATAGAAAAAATTAAGGCTTGCATGGCAGAGTACGGCATCGCCGATCTCGAAGACGCAAAAGCAATCTGCTACAACATCGGCGTTAAGCCCGATGAGATCGTAAAGAGCGTACAGCCTATCGCATTTGAAAACGCAGGCTGGGCTTATACGCTCGGTTGCGCTATCGCAATCAAAAAGGGCTGCAAGACCGCGGCTGACGCAGCGGAAGCTATCGGTATCGGTCTTCAGGCATTCTGCATCGACGGTTCAGTTGCCGAAACACGTAAGGTCGGTCTCGGCCACGGTAATCTCGGCGCAATG
>CAYXNQ010000050.1:0-2875 GCA_964466545.1 uncultured Lachnospiraceae bacterium
AGCGGCGATCTCAACAGCTTCTCCCGTCTTGGGATTCTTACCTGTCTTAGCGGCTCTGTCGCGCGTTTCAAATGTGCCGAAGCCGATAAGCTGCACCTTCTCGCCTGCGATCATGGCATTCGTAATACCGGCAAACGTAGCATCAATTACGGAAGCTGCCTCTTTCTTGGAAACTCCTGTTGTTTCCGCTACATGAGCGATAAGCTCGGTCTTGTTCATAATATTCCTCCAAAATTATTGTTTTTATAAAGCTGGGTAGCGATTACTATTATACTATATTATGCGCATTTTGTCAATTAATTTGCACAATAAATTCGATATAATTTCTAAAGATTTAAAACATTTTTTCATTTCGATCTATTTCGTAGCTATACAGCTTCTTTTCGAACTGTTAAATCTAAATTCGACTTGCATAATACCCGTGACTGTGTTATAATGTGCTTGCAAACGGCATATCTATTTATGCTGCAACCATAACTACGTTATAAATATAAAAGGAGAAATGTTATGTTGTTAGGAATAGTCATCGGATTGCTTGTACTTGTCCTTTTATTTGCGGTCGGATATCTTAAGGCTCCACCGGATACCGCATATATAATTTCCGGACTCGGCAAAAAACGCATATTGATCGGTAAAGCCGGCTGGCGTTTTCCGTTTTTCGAGAGAGTTGACCGCTTATCTCTCGGAGTTATGCAGGTTGATGTAAAGACTACCGAAGCTGTCCCCACAAACGAATTTATCAACGTTACGGTTGACGGTGTGGCAAATATCAAGATATCTTCAGATCCCGAATTACTCAAAAGAGCCGCGGAAGCACTTCTCGGAAAAAGTCGCCAAGAGCTCGTCGCCCTCGTTACTCAGGTGCTCGAAGGCAATATGCGAGAGATCGTCGGCTCCGTCGGTCTGAAAGAAATGGTACAAGACCGCCAGGGCGTAGCCAAAAAGATCACCGAAAACGTCGTGCCTGACATGGAAAAGCTCGGCATAGAGGTCGTAAATTTCAACATACAGAATTTCAAAGACGCTGCCGGCACTATCGAAAACATGGGTATAGATAATGTCGAACAGATAAGAAAGAACGCTCAGATCGCAAAAGCCAACGCTCAGCGCGATATAGCGATTGCAACCTCCCACGCCCAGCAAGAAGCCAATGCCGTAAAGGTAGAATCGGATAAGAAGATCGCGGAGCAAAACGCAGAGCTTGCCGTACAGCAAGCTAACATGAAGGTTCTCGCCGACACAAAGAAAGCAGAGGCCGACGCCGCTTACTCCATTCAGCAGGAAAATCAGCGCAAGATCATCGAGGTAGCAAAGACCGACGCAGATATCGCGCGCAAGGAAAAGGAAGCCGAGCTTGCCGACAAAGCAATCGCATTAAAGGAACGCGAGCTTGACGCAGACGTTAAGAAGCAAGCCGACGCTATGAAATATCAGTCGGAAAAGCAGGCTGAGGCAGAGCTGATCAAACGCCAGCGTGAAGCTGACGCACGGCAGTACGAAGCTATGCGCGCTGCAGAAGCGAAGAAAGCCGAGGCTGAAGCGCTTCGATACGCAATGGAACAAGAAGCCGAAGGTATACGCGCAAAGGGACTTGCCGAGGCTGAAGCGATTGAGAAAAAGGCCGAGGCACAGAAGAAGATGGGCGAGGCCTCCGTGCTTGAAATGTACCTTACAGCGCTTCCCGAAGTTGTCAAGAATGCCGCTTCGCCTCTTGCGCAGACCGATAAGATCGTAATGTACGGCGACGGAAACTCCACAAAGCTGGTGCGCGACGTAATGAACAGCACCGATCAGATCATGGAGGGAGTAAAGCAGTCCACCGGAATCGATCTTACAAGTCTCATAGCGGGATTTGTCGGGGGAAAGGCCGCAGGCGTTACCGAAGATAAGGAAAGCAAGCAAATCGAAAACTGATCAATAAATAAAGCTCGGTCGAACTTACGTTTCGATCGAGCTTTTTGCTTAGTGCTATCTTAAGCTGTTTTGCGATTTACGCCTTCAACTTTTCTTTTCTGAACTGCATCTTGTAAAGCGAATAATACCTTCCTTTTTGGCGGAGCAGCTCTGCATGATTTCCCTGCTCTATTATCTCTCCGTGCGAAAGAACAATGATATTATCCGCATGCTGAATCGTGGAAAGCCTGTGCGCAACGATCAGCATTGTACCGATATTCATCATTTTCTCAAGCGAATCTTGGATTAACAGCTCCGTTTCCGTATCAATATTCGCGGTAGCTTCATCGAGTATCATTACGGCAGGCTTATGCACGATAGTTCTCGCAAACGAAAGCAGCTGACGCTGACCTGCCGAAAAATTGTTTCCGCGATCGCGCACTTCTTCGTCAAGTCCGGCTGAAAGTCGATCTATAAAGTGATCGGCGTTAACATACTTGCACGCCGCGTTTATCTCCTCGTCGGATATATCCTCGCTACCGAGCAATATATTGGATCGTATCGTTCCCGCGAACAAAAACACATCTTGCAGCATTTGTCCGAAATGGCGCCTCAGCGACGACAACTTGATAGATTTGATATCTCTGCCGTCGATCAATATCTGACCTTTCTGTATATCGTAATTGCGACAGATCAGCGAAAGTATCGTTGTTTTTCCTGAGCCGGTCGATCCGACAAACGCAACCGTGTCTCCCGCCTTTACCTTAAACGATACTCCTTTAAGCACCCATTCGTCCGGCTTATACGCGAACCACACGTCGCGGAACTCAATATCTCCCTTGATGTCATCAACGTCTTCGGCTTCGGGAAGATCGGCAATCTCGGTCTTCATGTCAAGAATAGTAAATATTTTTTCCGCAGACGCAAATGCCGACTGAAGAAGATTGAATTGCTCGGCAAGATTCTGTATCGGATTGTAAAA
>CAYXNQ010000050.1:2975-9698 GCA_964466545.1 uncultured Lachnospiraceae bacterium
ATGCCGACTGAAGAAGATTGAATTGCTCGGCAAGATTCTGTATCGGATTGTAAAATTTATTTATAAAAGAGTAAAACGTTACGACAATACCGCTTGTGATAGTTTGCCCAAGATATGTGACCTCTTTGATATATCCGCGTCCGGATAGATATAGCAAGCACAAGATCGACGAAACGTAGAGCATATATATCAGTGGCCTGAATATGCTGAACACAAATATCTGACTGTGCTTTGCTCTGCCAAGCTCGCCGTTTTTGCGGTCAAATTCGGATTTTTTTGCGTTCTCGCGGTTAAAGCTCTGAATGATCTTCATTCCGGACAGATTTTCCGACAAAAACGTATTGATATCCGTCGTGCAATCCTTAACTCTGCGGTAAGCCTTACGTGAAAATTTACGGAATATCACCGTAAACAGAATTATAAACGGCACGAACGCAAGCACCATGATCGTCAGCATATAGTTGAGAACGAGCATCGCTATAAGCACGCCGATGATAATAGCGCAATTTTTTATAAGATTAACGATCAGATTGGTAAACATCATCGACAGCGCGCCCGTATCATACGTAACGCGAGTGACAAGCTTTCCGACGGGAATTGCGTTAAGCTGATTATGTGAGAGATTTTCTATGTGGTAAAAAACATCCTCTCTGACCTTCGAGACTATCTTCTGACCGGTACGTTGAAGGATAATAGCCTGAAAATACGTACAGATCAAAGAAACTATAAGGATGCCGGCATATACGAAGACAAGCTCAAGAAGCTGAGACATTTCAAATTCTTTTTCGATCACCTCAACGATATATCCCATGAGTATCGGAGAGATTATATCGTACGCGACGGAAAATACCATGAGCAACAGAACAAGCGCAAAGCTTTTATAATACGGCTTTGCATACGCCAAAAGGCGCATTACTATCTCGGAATCCTTCATATTTCTGTCGAATCCGATCGCTTCCTTTTGCTTGCGTATAGTCATATACGCAACTATAAATATTACCGACAGAACTCCGAGAACAGCGGCAACCGCGATAATTGGGTAAAATTCTCTCATTTTGCTCCACCTTCCTCATTTGCGGCGCTCTCGTCGTCCAGTCTTTGAAGCTCCACCATATTGCGATATTCCGCACAAGAGTTATACAGCTCCTCGTGCGTGCCTACCGCGGCTAACTTACCGTCATCGATAAACACGATCTTATCCATAGATTCTATTGTCGAGATCCGGTGAGCTATGAGCAGCGTGGTCTTCCCCGCTCTTGTTTTTCTAAGATTTTCCAAGATGACCTTCTCGGTCTTAACGTCAACGGCAGATACTGAGTCGTCAAGGATCAAGATCGACGAATTTTTGAGAAGCGCGCGTGCTATCGAAATCCGCTGTTTCTGTCCTCCGGAAACGGTAACTCCGCGTTCTCCGAGCATAGTTTGATACTGATCCTTAAATTCGGTTATATTATCATGGATATCCGCCAACTTTGCCGCGGACGTGATAGCGTCGGAATCACGCTCGTCAAGCGCAAACGCGATATTGTTTGATATCGTATCGCTGAAAAGGAAATTATCCTGAGGAACATAGGCAATGTTTTCACGCACGCTTTTAACCGTTATACTGTTTACATCATAGCCTCCGATATACAGCGTGCCGTCCGGAACGTTATATGTACGAAGCATAAGATCGACGAGCGTGGTCTTTCCCGCGCCGGTTTTTCCGATAATACCTACGTGTTCTCCGTTTTCGATCGAAAGCGAAACATCTTTAAGCGAATCGTACTCCGCGCCGGGATATCTGAATGTAAGCGCATTGAATCTGACGCTTCCGTCAAGCTTTTCAGGAGATATCGCGCCGTCAGCGTCTTTTATCTCAGATTCGGAATCCAGTAGCTCCCGTATGCGTTTCAGCGAAGCATTTCCGCGCGAGCGCATTTCGATAAGCTGAGATACCGCCATGATCGGCCAAACGATAGCGGTAAAATATCCTATAAATTCGATAAGCTGACCCGCGTCGAATATTCCTTTATAAACAAGATATCCGCCGTAACCGAGCACAACGCAGATCACAGATTCGACAAAAAGCGTAACTAAGATCGTAAGCAAAGTCGACAGCTTGACGTGCGCAACGTTAGCTTCCTCGTTCTCCCGATTGAGCTTCTTAAAATTCATCAGGTAGACCGTTTCTTTGACGAACGCCTTGATAACGGCAATGCCCGTAAATGTCTCCTGCGAAAAATCGGAAAGCGCCGAGAACGCGGCTTGTCTTACATCCCATCGTTTTTCGAGCTGATGATCAAGAAGCGCACCGATCGCCAAGAGGAATACCATAGGTATGAGCGAGAGCAACGTAAGCGTCAAATTCATGGATTGCATCTTAAATATTGAAAGCAAGCCGAGGAACAACGCGTCGCAGAACATGAGTATACCGGAACCGAAGCAATCCTGCACTGTCTCAAGATCGTTTGTAAATAAGGTCATGAGATTTCCGACCTTGTTTACGTGATAGTACTGCTGAGAAAGATCCTTGCAGTGATCAAACATATATCCGCGCAAATGAGTTTCCATACGCACCGATGCACCGAAAAAGCAAACTCGCCACAAAAATCGCCCTACAACGATTGAAACTATTACAATAATCAGCGGTAGACAAATGTGATCGAGCAGATAGCTCATATCAAACGCAACCTGTTCTCCACCGTCGCTGACGTATCCGTATATTATACCGTTTACAACGGAGCGGTATAATTCCGGTATAACAAGCTGCATATAATCTACTACTATAAGCGAAAGTATTCCGCCAAGTAATAACGGAAAATATCGCAAATAATATCGGTTTACATATTTACCGAACAGCATATGATCACCTCATTTCAAAAGATTAGCAGGCACGAAAGCGCCTGCTCCGAAAAGGTTACAATTGTTAATATAATACCACACTTATTCAAGCTTGTCAACAAGATAATAGGCGATATTCCCCGTTTTTCGTTAACTGACGCACGCCTTGCGAAATCGACGCACTCGAAAGCGGGAAAGCAAAATAACTTTTTAGGCAAATCAAGAGGTAAGGCGTAGCACCTTACCTCTCCTTAACCGTTTATGATGTAGCTAACCTATTATTAAGATATATCAACGGCAACATCGGCAAGCGTAAAGCTTACCGCTTTCGCGAGATTAGCAAGCGTCAGCTCGATTTGATATCCTATCCTTCCGCCGCTGCACATTATCGTCTCAAAGCGAGCCGCGCTTTCGTGTATCGTAGTTTTGAACGTCTTTTTCATGCCGATCGGCGAACAGCCGCCGTGAATATATCCCGTAAGCGGCAATAGCTCCTTTGATTTTATCATCTCAACAGACTTCTCTCCGACATAGCTCGCCGCCTTCTTCAAATCAAGCTCGCGGTTTACAGGAAGCATAAATACATAGTGTTCCCCGCTCCTTCCAACCGTAACGAGCGTTTTGAATACGCGATCCGGATTCTCGTCGAGAGCGGCAACGATCTCCATGCCGGACACAGCACCGGAAGCGGTGTAGTCATGCTCCTTATATTCGATCTTCATTGCGTCAAGTCGTCTTGTAGCGTTGGTCTTCTCCTTTTTAATCGCCAAAATTCCGTCCTCCGAATCAAACATATGTATGGATATATTATACCATGATGCGAAAATGCGTGCTTGCACAGGCGTTTTCGCGAAGCCGTCAAGCTCGCAGGTATGCGTAAGCATACGGCGGGCGACAGCCCGTAGGCTTGCCGTGCAAGGCTACTGCGATTATTATACCACATTTTTCTTCCGTTTTGTATAGCGGGCAGCCGATTTATATTAATTATTTCGATTTTTTACAGAAATATTAAATACAGACTTGAAATTCCGAAAGTTTTATTATATAATAAATAAAATGTTTATAAATCAGCAACATTCCGCAAATTCGGCTGTGCGCCGACAGCGGAAAAGAAAGGATACAGTAAATGAAAGTACTCGTAGTTAACGCAGGAAGCTCTTCCCTCAAGTATCAGCTTTTCGATACCGCAAGCGAAGCCGTACTTGCGAAAGGAATTTGCGAAAGAATCGGAATCGACGGAAAGATCGAGCATAAGCTTCCCACCGGCGAAAAGATCAAAAATGATATTCCAATGCCTAATCATGCCATCGCAACGAAGATCGTAGTAGACTATCTCACAAACGCAGAATTCGGTTGCATTAAGGACATGAGCGAGATCGAAGCTGTCGGACATCGCGTTGTCCACGGCGGTCCTTACTTTTTTGAAAGCTGCCTCGTAACTCCTGAAGTTATCGAGAAGCTCAAGCTCTGCCACGATTTTGCTCCTCTCCACACTCCCGCGCATCTCATGGGAATCGAAGGCTGCACGGCCGTTATGCCCACGACGCCTCAGGTTCTCGTATTCGATACCGCATTTCATCAGACAATGCCCGAAAAGGCTTACACATATCCGATCTCTTGGGATATCAAGGAAAAGTATAACATTCGCCGCTACGGTGCTCACGGAACGTCGCATCGCTTCGTAGCTCGCGAAATGATAAAGATCCTCAATCGTCCTGCCGAAGAGACAAAGATCATTACCTGTCATATCGGCAACGGTTCCTCGATCACAGCCGTAAAGGGCGGTCGTTGCATCGACACGAGCATGGGCTTCACTCCTCTCGACGGCGTTGAAATGGGTACGCGTTGCGGCTCTATCGACCCTTCTATCGTTACATATATAATGAAGGCAGAAGGCTATACGCCCGATGAAATGAGCGAATATATGAATAAAAAATGCGGATTTCTCGGCGTGTCCGGAATTTCCTCCGACAGCCGCGATATCGAAGCCGCTATCCTCAAGGGAGACGCTCGCGCGAAGATCACAGCGGAAATCCTCGCTTATCAGGTGCAAAAATACATCGGCTCTTACGCAGCAGCCATGAACGGTCTCGACGCTATCGTATTTACCGCCGGCATGGGCGAAAACAACCCGGAGCTGAGAGAGCGCGCTTGCTCCAATATGGAATATTTCGGAATTGAGATCGACAAGGAAGTAAACTCCAAGGCACATCACCAGCCGAACATCGTAGAGCTTTCGACTCCCGCCTCCAAGGTCAAGGTATATCTCATCCCGACCAACGAGGAGCTGATGATCGCGAGCGACACAGAGGCTATCGTTTCTGCTCTCTGATATTAATAAGCTCCGATGAAATCGCCGAAAAAGGTGTATGTCTGCACCGAATGTGACCAGCAGTCGCCAAAGTGGCTCGGCAGATGTCCCTCTTGCGGTGCATGGAACACAATGGTGGAAGAAACCTTCACCGCAGATGTCACTGCAACGCAAGGCCGTTCATCTCCGATCGGCATAACCACCGAACACGCCGTACTCATTGATGATATCGAAATCGATGAAAGCAACCGCATCCCGACGGGTATCAGCGAATTTGACAGAGTTTTGGGCGGCGGTCTCGTATCCGGCTCTGTCGTATTACTCGGCGGTGAGCCCGGAATCGGTAAATCCACCCTGCTGATGCAGATATCCGGTATGCTTGCGAAAAGCTTGAAAATACTTTACGTTTCCGGCGAGGAATCAAGAGCTCAGCTCAAGCTTCGTGCAGAACGTATCGCAAGAAACGCAAACGCTATAAAACGCGATTTTTACATCTTATGCGAAACAAATATAGATCTGATACTCAAGCAGGTCGAAAAGATCGAGCCTAACGTTATCATAATCGACTCGATACAAACAATGTACTCGCAGGATTCGTCTTCATCTCCCGGCAGCGTTTCGCAAGTTCGCGATTCGGCAAATCGAATCATAACCAAGGCAAAGACCTCCGGAATGTCCGTTTTGATAGTTGGTCACGTAAATAAGGAAGGCGGAATCGCAGGCCCGAAGGTTCTCGAACACATGGTAGATGCCGTGCTGTCGTTCGACGGCGAACGGAGCGGCTCTTACAGAGTTATACGCGCAGTGAAAAACAGATATGGCTCAACAAACGAGATCGGCGTCTTTGAAATGGACGAGACTGGCCTCACCGAGATTCCTAATCCCTCCGCAGCCCTTCTCGCCGAACGTCCTGTCGACGTTTCCGGCAGTTGCGCCGTATGTGTTCTTGAAGGCACACGCCCCATAATCGCAGAAGTACAGGCGCTTGTTACGCCGACTTCGTTCTCAACGCCGCGCCGCACAGCCTCCGGTGTTGACTACAACCGTATGTACTTGCTTTTAGCCGTTCTTGAACGCCGTCTCGGATTGAAATTTTCCGCGTGCGATGTATATCTCAACGTTATAGGTGGCCTGCGGCTCGACGATCCGGGTGCTGATGCGGCGATCGCGCTTGCGCTAGTCTCCGCTCTGCGAGACAAGCCTGTTCCACATGATATGATCGCAATCGGTGAGATCGGCCTGTCCGGAGAGATCAGAGCAGTTTCTGACTGCAAATCACGCATTTCCGAGGCAACGCGTCTTGGGTTTACTTCAATCGCTATCCCCAAGCGCTCCGCGCCTCAGCTCAATCTACCGTCGGGCATAACGGCAACATATCTCGGCAGCATATACGACGCACTAAAGCTTCTCTCATAAAAACACGCCGCACAAGCGGCGTAATACGCGGGTGTGGCGGAATTGGCAGACGCGCAAGATTTAGGATCTTGTGTTAATTCGTGCAGGTTCGACCCCTGTCACCCGCACCATATCGAGTGTTCTTAACCAACCTGAGAGTTGGGAGAGGACACTCGATTTATTTTTGTCTTAAA
>CAYXNQ010000051.1:0-5369 GCA_964466545.1 uncultured Lachnospiraceae bacterium
CGGCACCGCGTGAACCGCCGCCTCTGAATTCGGCAGTGCCGGAGCTATCGCTGATCGCGGCGTTGATCGGCATTATTCGGCAGCGAGTTTCGGCTTGTGCGTAAAGTTCGAGCTTTTTGAAGCTACGCTTGTCCGGCTCGACGGCGAGC
The DNA here is from genome assembly GCA_964466545.1 of uncultured Lachnospiraceae bacterium. Classification (GTDB taxonomy): domain Bacteria; phylum Bacillota; class Clostridia; order Oscillospirales; family CAG-272; genus CAYXNQ01. The sequence goes on from CAYXNQ010000051.1 coordinate 150, forward strand.
AAGGTCTTGCACGTGGGGAATACGTCGATCATCATGCTTGCACTGTCGCCCTTAAATGCGCCGAGATCTATTACATTTTCGACTTTATCGTGTATCAGATTTTTGTATGACGATTTTTGATCTTCGGTCTCTCTCAGATGTTCGATCTTTCCGCTAAGTCGGTATTTGATAACGGATTGAAACAGATTTCGCGACGGCTCGTCCGACAGCGTAGAGTAGACCGCATCAATCTTATCGCGATATTTCAACAGCGACTCCGGAGTGTATATTTCTCCGCCGTAGAGCGGGGCATACGGCAAATAGAAGCTGTGCTTGCCCGACAGATCGTAAAATCTGTCGGTGACGTTTGGCAGAGTGGATCCGAAGGCGGCTAGAATATTGATACGCTCGCCGTAAGTTTCCACGGCCTCGCCGTAAGATATAACGTGATGACCTCTGAAATCGCGAGAGCGAACGAATCCGTCACTGGCGAAGATTCCGCTTACGGTAATTCCGTGAGCTTCGCAAAGATCTATTATTTTGTCCGCGCCGTTTCCCGTTCCGTATATCAGCGTGGGAAGATCGCCGTTTTGCAGAGATGACCAAATATACGGTGTTTCTTCGATCAGCTTTTCAATATCAATTTTCATCTAAATGCAAAAAACGCAGAGCGTTGTAATACAGGATATTTTCGCGTTCGGTTTCCGTAAGATCGAGCTTCATAAAGAGCTCAAGCTCGCCGGCTGTCTTTTTTACGGGATAATCTGTTCCGAACATTACTCTATCCGCGCCGAAACGGTGTATGAGCATTGAGGCTTTTTCGGCTGACATATCCCAAAGCGCGCTTGATGTATCAAACCAAACGTTTTCCCGACCTGCAAGGTATTGCAAAGCTTCGTCGCTTGCCTTGTATCCGCCGAGATGTGCGGCAACAACCTCAAGGCGAGGGAATCGGTCAAGCACTGCGGCAAGCTTTTTAGCTTCCGAAAATCTGTACTCGGGTCTGTTATCTCCCATATGCAGATAAAGAGGCAGCTCGCCTTCCATGATCTCATACAGCGGGAACAGCTTCGGAGAATCGATATCGACGCCCTGAATATCCGGATGGATCTTAACTCCATTTAATCCGAGCGCTTTGCATCTCTCAAGCTCCGCTTCAAAATTCGGAAAATCCTGATGCATACCGGCGAAGCCGACGGTGTTGAATCCGCGCGAGCGCGAGAATGAGGCAAGCTCGGCTATCGACGAATTTACTTTCTCGACTTGGTGTGCGTTAGTGCATACGGAAAACAAAAGATAGCCTTTTACGTTGTTTTCGCTTGCCTGACTTTCAAGATCGGCATAGGTGCCGAGACATTCTACATAAAAATCGTAAAATTCACCGAGGCTCTTGCGCGCTTTTGCGGCGATCGCTTCGGGGTATGTGTGCGTATGTATATCAAAAACTTTATACATCCTGGTAAGCTCCTTTTGAAAAATACCGATCATTTTGATCGGATAAATATAATGTGAGGTAAAAAAATGGATTGCTTGTTTTGTAAGATCATCGACGGAAGTATACCGTCAACTAAGGTTTATGAGGACGACAGCGTTTTCGCTTTCAGAGATATAAATCCGGAAGCGCCTGTGCATATTCTCGTAATTCCGAAAACGCATATAGCGTCAATGAACGAGGTCAACGAGGATAATGCGGAGCTTGTAGCCAAGATATTTACCGCGATCCCCAAGATCGCAAAAAATGAAGGACTGACAAACGGTTACCGCGTTATATCAAATTGCGGTGAGGACGCCGGACAATCGGTTCTGCATCTTCATTTTCATATTGTCGGCGGAACAAAGCTGCCGCTACATATCTTTAATTAATACGTCAAAAGCATTGCGGGGCGATTGCACGTTATTGTGCAGTCGCCCCCTTTTGTTACAGTGCCGATAAGATGATATTACGACACAAATTCGTCGTAGATAGCGGTGAGCGTGCGCTCGAAATCTTTTTCGTCTACGCCGATAATGATGTTAAGCTCTGACGAGCCTTGGTCTATCATGCGTATATTGATGTCAGCGTCCGATATGGCCTTAAATACCTTCGCCGCTGTACCCTTGGCTTTTACCATGCTTCGACCGACGACGGCTATCAGCGCGAGATTTTCTTCAATGCAGATGCTCTCAGGTTCGACGCTGAGGCTGATGCGGTTGATGACGCGGTCCTTTTTGTCCTGCATAGCGGAGGAGGATATTACTATGCTCATTGTGTCGATTCCGGACGGCAGATGTTCAAAGGAAACGCCTTCTTTTTCAAGCTCCTCAAGAACGCGTCTGCCGAAGCCCAGCTCGGCGTTCATCATATCTTTTTCGATCGTAATAACGGAAAAGCCTTTCTTTCCGGCAATTCCGGTGATGATCTGCTCCGAGTCGTATTTATCGGTGCTTGCCACGATCATCGTTCCGCGCTCCGAGGGGTTGTTCGTGTTTCGGATATTGATCGGGATACCGGCAAAACGAACGGGGAATATTGCGTCTTCATGAAGGACAGAGGCTCCCATGTAAGACAGCTCGCGAAGCTCGCGGTAGGTTATCGTGTCGATTGGCTTCGGGTTATGCACGATTCTCGGATCTGCCATCAAAAATCCGTTTACATCAGTCCAATTTTCATAAAGATCGGCGCAGGCTGCGCGGGCAACGATCGAACCGGTTATATCAGAGCCGCCGCGCGAGAAGGTCTTTATAGTTCCGTTGGGCATAGAACCGTAAAATCCCGGTATTACCGCCTGCGGATATTGCGATAGCTTTTTTGACAGGATCGTGTTAGTCAGCTCGGAGTCAAACGAGCCGTCCTCCTTGAATTTAATGACCGAGGCGGCGTCTATGAATTTGTATCCGAGGAGCTTTGCGAGTATTCTGCCGTTCAGATATTCGCCGCGGCTTGCCGCATAATCACTTCCGCCGTGATGTAGAATGGCATTCTTTATAATTAGATACTCTGTTGACATATCATATGTCATGTTAAGACCGGCGATGATGCTTTCGTAGCGTGCGATGATCTTATCGAACAGCTCGTCTATAGGCTCGTCGTTTGACGCGAGCTTATAACATTCGTAAAACATATCCGTGACTTTTGTGTCAGAGGGAAAACGCTTGCCCGGAGCGGAGGGGACTACGTAGCGTCGTGACGGTTCTGCCTCTATAATAGACTGGACCTGACGAAAATGTTCGGGATCGGCAAGAGAGCTGCCGCCGAATTTTACAACTTTAATTATTTCCGACATCTTATTTATTCCTTCCGATATTATAGCATAGCTGTCAATATATTATATGATTTTTTATTATTTTTGTCAATTTACAACAGATACAAATTTTTTTAACTATGCGGCAAATTATTAGAGATTCTATAAAAATATCATCGCTTTAATATAGTAAAACGCACGGCGGCGGTAAAAAACGAGCTTTTGAGAAGTCGCGCCGATCTTATGAGAAAAGCAGGTTTCAAGCTTCTTTGTATACAGAAATTCCGTAATATAACGCGCTAAAGAAAAGCCTCTCCACCGTATCGACGCGTGTGGAGAGGCTTTGCTTTATAGGTTATTGCCGGCGAGACAGATTATATTCTAAGGCTAACATATCCCACGTGAGCTTATCGACGTAAGGATCGGGCGCCATACCGTGCGCTTCTTTGAAAGCGGACACAGATGACATTGTATCGGCGTTATAGCTCCCGCTGATCGGCAGAAGCGGAATAAAATCATATTTTTCTCGTAGAGTGTTCAGCATTATTTGCAAAATGTAAACGAGATCGCTTTTTTCTCCGGGCGTGAGCGTATAGCCTTCGAATACGTTGATTGAAAGCGGCGGCGAGTTTTCGAGGGTAAGTCGATCGTATTCGAGCCTTATCGCCGCAAACGTAGCCTGGTCTGTAATTCCGGTTTCCGCAAGCGAGTTCTTTTTTTGGATATCCAGCACGGCGTCGCGAGTGATATCATCGTATATTCCCGACGGGACGATCCGCAATCTGTTCGAGCCGTCGTATTTTTCAATATACCTTAGCATTTCCTGAATGTCTCTTATTCTTGCCTCATCGTCGTTTATATTGTAATATCTACTCATTTCCCGCTTCTCCCGAAAATTGTCCCTCCGACGCTTCGTTTCCTTCGTAAAGCGAGCGGTAGGTATTGGTTATCGAAAGCCAAGTTGCCGCGCCGACTATACCGGTCGGCTCAATATTGAACTGTTCTTGGTATTCGCGAACGGCGTTTTCGGTAGCGATTCCGAATTCACCGTCGGTCTCAAGCTTTTGAATAGATGGATACGCGTCAGATATATAATTCAGATATTCCTGAAGCGCGAGGACTTCTTCTCCGCTTGAACCGAGCTTCAGGGGGACGCCGGAGAAGGGCAGTGTGCTTGCGGAAAAATAACCTTCGGGAAGCGACGCAAGCATACCGCGAAACGCGCGATATATCTCCTCCCAGGTCGCCGTATCCACGCTTCCGCTTGCCGCGAGACCGTAGCTTTCCTGAAATGCGACGACGGCATTTTGCGTTCTTGTTCCGTAAATACCGTCGATCGCCACTTCCGGTACCGTATCGACGAACGCCGATATAAACGAGAGCATATATTGCAGCTCGACGACGCCTTCGCCTTCGCTTCCGAGCGCAAGCTCGCGATCGAATGCTCCCGTGATCTCGTCAGGCGATATTCCTTCCGAATTGATGTCCGCAAGCTTTTTTACGGCGGCGTAGATCTGCCCGATCTTGTACCATGTCGCCCTGCCGACGCGCCCGTCCGCTTCAAGTTCAAACTGCGATTGAAATTCCCTCACGGCAAGATCGGTATCCGCTCCGAAGCGCCCGTCAACGCGGCGTATCTTCGGTATATTCGGATAATTTTTTGATATTCTGTTCAGCTCTGTCTGTACGAGCTTGACGTCGTTTCCCGACGAGCCGATCTCAAGCACTCTTCCGGGATACGATTCGCCGGTGCTGCGTATCGGTGCGTTCTGCACGATATCTATGTCGCTGCCGTAATAATTTGTGAGTATTTCGTAAGGAGTCAAGCCGTCCTCCGCGAGCGATACGCTGCCCCATTGCGACAGTCCGTTGCAATTTACTCTTACTCCGTCGCAGTATTGCGCAAACAGAGGCTCAACGGCTCCGCGCCGCCGAATATATCCGTCGAATAATTCGTCTGCGAGCCGCGAAATATTGTCGAATATATCGCGACCGTTTATAAAGGACTGGTCGGTATACG
>CAYXNQ010000051.1:5469-9434 GCA_964466545.1 uncultured Lachnospiraceae bacterium
CGCGAAATATTGTCGAATATATCGCGACCGTTTATAAAGGACTGGTCGGTATACGTTGAATTTGTAATATCAAAATCGTAGCCGCGACTGCGATAGTATTGCGTATATACTCGATTGAGTGCAAAGCTGATCTGCGCCAGAATGTTTGCGCGGAGAGCGTTTTCAGGCCACGTGGGATAAATTTCGCTTGACGCAACATTCTTGACGTAATCCGAAAACGCAACTGTCACGTTTTGAGCTGCGTCACCGGCTCTGCCGAGGTGAACGGTAATGTATTCCGGAATAAACGGTTGATTTTCGTTTGGCATAAGCTTTCCTTTCGTCAGTTTTGCTACAGCGCCTCATTTTCAATGATCTCGATCGTATTCCGATCTTGATTTTCTGGACTTTCCGTATTTGAAAATTCGCTGACCGGTATCAATGCGACTGGCTGTATTGATGTGATGCCCGCGAATATCGGAACATTGATATTGCGGACCGTATAATATCCGTTTTTTATGATCTCGATATTGTATCCGATATACGCGTTTTCGGCGCTTGGTTCAAGCGAGGCCTCTGACGATACGGTCGGTAAAACGAATATATCCGTGATTCCGTTTTCTTTCGTGATCCCTGCGCGTATTGCGCCTGTGTTTCCGCCGGCTTTGTCGTTTTCATACACGAATACCGCGGCGCCGGAAATCGGAAGCGCTTCGCCGGCTGAATATGCGCGTACTGTCAAAAATCCGTTTTCGTTTTTTGTTTCGGTTAGCATTTTCATCACGCCTTTCAAATTATTTTGTCAAAATTATCGCAGCTACGTTGCGAGACTTCGGATTTTGCGATGATATATTTCAATCGCGTAGCCTCGCCGCCGCGTATGTGTCTTTCCGCCTTGTTTTTTTCGAGTACGGCTCTGACGTTTTTGTACATAGAGGAATTGACCTTCCCGAGCCTTTCGTTTATATCCTTGTGCACCGTGCTTTTGCTGATATTAAAATGTGCGGCGGTCGCGCGGACTGTTGAGGCGTTTTCGATCAGGTATGCGCCGAGCGCCTCGCATCTTTCGATATTTTCTCTGATAAGATCATCCATAAATCAACTCCGTGTGTTAATTCAAGCGGGTTCAAAATAATAGATATGCCGAAGCGGTCACGCTTATGACCGAAGTGTGAAATATCGGCGCGCGGTATTGACGGCGGCAGGAATTTATGGCATAATATAACGAAGAATATATGGCTTTGCGCTCGACTGATTTCTGCCTGAAGATGCCGAGGCGTCTTTTTCGGGCAAAAAAGCTCGAAATGTTACTAATTATCGGAGGTTTACTGTGGTTGATTATAGATCGTGTGAAGAAAAGCTTGAGTTGACGGAAAGAACCGAAGCGCTTAAGCGACAGATAGAAAAAAGGATATTGCCGAATCGCGTAAGAGAGGGAACAAATACCGGCGGCCCGTTTGACGGAAAGACGCCTTTTCTCGACGTTTTTGAAGAATATTCCGACGAAAAATATATAATCAAGCTTGCACGCGCTATCGTGAGATCGTGGGTAGATACGGACTGCGTCATTTATCCCGGAGATATTCTCGTTGGAGTTGTGCGGCCATCTCGACCGGTGGTCGAGCATTTCAGCTACGGCATAAATTGGAATTATGATTTTACCGAGGAGTGTGCCGACGGCGCGAGACATATAAAGCGCAGAGAGGCTCTCGCCGCCGCGCTGAGACCGCTTGACAACGCCGTTATCAATCGCGAATGTGAAAGATTGTTCGGCTTTAACGAGAGCGATCCCGCTTTCCGCGGACTTTGGTGGGTCGGCGGATATCAGGGACATACGGTTCCGTATTATCAAAAGCTCATGACTGTCGGTATCGACGGGATACTTGACGAAATCATTTTTTATTCGGCAAGGTGCGAGGATGAGGATAAGCTTGATTTTTATCGGGCGTGCGCAATAATAATGCGCGGATTCTCCGACTACATAATCGGATATGCAAACGCATGGGCGCGCGAGGGCAACGCCGAGTGCGAGAAGGCGTGCAGAAATATTGCTCACAATCCGCCGAGCAATTTTTACGAAGCCGCGCAGCTTACTTGGTTCTATTCGCTTTGGGATTGGGTGGACTGCGTAGGAAGAATAGATCAATTCCTCTATCCCGCATATTCGGTGGACGCGTCTCTCCCATATTCTAAGGAAGAAATAATGACTGCTCTTATGATGAAATTCTGGGAGCACGGTCTGCACAATATGACGCTCGGAGGGGTAAAGACCGATGACGGCTCCGACGCCTCTAACGAGCTTACCTTCCTGATATTGCAGATACTCAGAGTTATTCACGATACTCACCCCAGAGTAACGGTAAGGCTTAGCGAAAGATCGGACCCCGCGCTTCTCAAGCTTGTCGTCAAAATCTGGAGCGAGGGTATGTCCGACCCGACTCTCGCATCTGATTCGCTCATTATAGACAATTTTGTCAATAAGTACGGAGTTCCGCTTGAGGACGCGCGAGATTATACGATACTCGGTTGCCAAGAGCTTGAGATACCCGGCAGGAGCAATTTCGGCTGCGAGGACGGCGCGCTGAATTTAGCTAAGATTCTCGAACTTACTCTCAATGACGGTAAAAACCGTTTGGATCCCGCAGGTACCCAGATCGGATTGAAAACAGGTCATATTTACGATTACAGCACCTTTGAGGATTTTCTCGCCGCTTTTGAGTCTCAGATGGCGTTCTTTACCGAGCGCTTTGTGACGCTTTGCAATAAGGGAATGGAGATACGCGTCGCGAATGTGGCGAAGCTTGTGAAATCCACGCTTACCGAGGCGTGTATCGAGCGCGGACTCAGTCTCGACGACGGCGGCGCGGTATATAATTACGGATGCGCGGAGACTGCTGGCGCGTCGGTCACGTCCGATTCGCTTTATGCCATTAAAAAGCTTGTATTCGACGAAAGAAAGATAGATCCGCATGAGTTGGAAGCGGCGCTTGCGGCAAATTTTGAAGGATATGAGGAGATCAGAGCTATGCTTGCCGGTGTTCCGAAGTTCGGTAACGATGATGACGGAGCCGACGAAATGGCAGCTTATGTACTCGACCTATTTTGGAACCGACTGCTCGGAAAATATAAATCCGGCAGAGGAGAGGGCGCGGTATATACAGGCGCTTGTTCGCTTCTCGAAAGCGGAATTGCGTACGGAAATCAAACATGGGCAACTCCCGACGGCAGATTTGCGGGAGAACCGCTCGGAAATTCTATAGCTCCCCGCGGCGGAAACGAGAAATGCGGAACGACGGCTATGCTTTCGTCGGTCTCCAAATTACCGCTCAGATACGGTCTCGGCGGCGTTACCTGCAACACTCAGCTTCCGGCAAATTCCATGAAGACCGCAGATACGCGCGCTAAGATCGAGGCTCTTGTTTCGGTATTTATGGCAAGCGGCGGTCAGCTCATGCAGATTACAACCGCCGACGCGGATCAGATGAAGTGCGCCCAGAGGTGCCCCGAGGATTACAAAGATCTGATAGTAAGAATAGGCGGATACAGCATAAAATTTAACGAACTCAGCAAGACCGCACAGGATGAATTGATATCTCGATTTGCTTAATAATAAAAGCGGGACGACTGATTATCAGTCGTCCCGCTTTTATTTCATTTCAAAGAGATATCCTGATCTCTCCGGAGAAGTTTTTCGCGAGCTTTTCTCTTTGCTTTTCGGCAAATTGCTTTCCGTCGGGAATACCGTCCTGTCTGCTCGTCATGCCGAGTGCGTTTTCTTTCGTTATGCCAAGCGAATGATACGGCATTATCTCGGCATATTTGACTGCTCCCTTAAAGCTTTCGAGCAGTTTTCCGAGTGCGGAAAGCGCTTCGTCGGAATCATTATATGTGGGAACGAGCGGCAGGCGTATTCTGATATCCGCTCCGAGTGACGCGAGCAGATCTAAATTTTCAAGTATCTTTTTGTTTGACACTCCCGTAAGACG
>CAYXNQ010000052.1:0-9426 GCA_964466545.1 uncultured Lachnospiraceae bacterium
CGGAAAAGGCATGTATGCTCGACTATTTCGGCGGACTGCTTGTTTTGACGGATACTCAAAAGCTTGAGGAAAGAGCGCGGGCGGCGTATGAGATCACGGAAAATACGATACTTGAGCTGAAAGAACGCGGCGAGATACCGGATGCGCAAAAGGGCGATATCTATATGCGCTCGTGGAATGATATCGCCGAGCTTACGTCTGTCATTCCATCGGTTGTATGCGATTCGTTCCGCAGAAGCTCCGATTCATTTTCATTAGGCGCAAGCTTTAATCTCGGCGCACGGCATATTCCGTCGTATAACGGAAATATGCAGCTTTTGAGAGATGATCTTGCGGGGTTCGTTTCCGCGGGAAAATCCGTAGCCGTTCTTGCGTCGAGCGAGCCTGAGGCTAAATCCATAGCCGCGGAGCTTACGGCAGACGGCATATCGGCGGTCGCTGAGAGTGCGCTCGCAGAAGAAGATATCCGCCTGATCGTTTCGGGAAAATATCCCGTTCTTATCATGCACGGAGCGTATGCGGCGGGCTTTGAGCTGTCGGCTCCGAGCTTTGCGCTTCTTGATTTTTCCGGCGGCGTTTCCCGCAGGCGTTCTTCGCTAAAGCATTCGGCGGTAAAAAAGAAATCAAAAAATAAGACCGAGGCTATCCTTTCGTATGCCGATCTGAATATCGGAGATATCGTGGTACATTCGGTGTACGGTATCGGACAGTTTCAGGGAATTGAAACGATGTGTATAGCGGGAGTGACTCGCGATTATGTTAATATAAAATACGCCGGAACCGATAAGCTTTTCCTTCCGGTCGATCAGCTTGAGCTTGTTTCAAAATATATAGGCGCCGGCTCTCAAAGCGGCGACGTCAAGCTTTCGAAAATGGGTGGGGCCGACTGGAACCGTGCGAAAAGCAAAGCGAGCGCGTCTGCAAAAAATATGGCGCACGAGCTTATTGAGCTGTATGCGCGAAGACAGAGAAGTACCGGCATCCGCTTTGAAGCGGATGACGCTATGTCGCGTCAGTTTGCCGATGCATTTGAATATGAGGAGACCGACGGACAGCTTTCCGCTATCTCCGAGATCAGACGTGATATGGAGGCGGGATGTCCCATGGACAGACTGCTGTGCGGCGACGTCGGCTACGGAAAAACGGAGGTTGCGATGCGCGCCGCGTTCAAGGCGGTCAACAGCGGATATCAGGTTGCAATTTTGGTGCCTACGACTATACTTGCGTATCAGCACTATCAGACGGCGATCAGCAGATTCAGAGGATTTCCGGTGACAGTAGATATGCTGTCGCGCTTTAGGACTGCGTCTCAACAGGCGGCAACGCTCCGCAAGCTACGTCGCGGAGACGTCGATATAATTATCGGTACGCACAGATTGCTGTCAAAGGATATTGCTTTTGCAAAGCTCGGACTGATAATCATAGACGAGGAGCAAAGATTCGGTGTGGCGCAGAAGGAAAAGCTCAAGCAGCTCTCCGCAAATTGCGATGTTCTGACGCTTACCGCGACGCCGATACCGCGCACGCTCAACATGGCGATGAGCGGAATACTTGATATGAGCGTGCTTGAGGAAGCACCCGGCTCCAGATATCCGGTGCAGACCTACGTCATGGAGCATGACGAAGCCATTATCGACGAAGCAATAAGACGTGAGATTCGCCGAGGCGGGCAGGTATTTTATCTTAATAATAACATAGACGCGGTATATTCAATTGCCGCTCGGCTTGCGCGCGAGATTCCCGATGTGCGTGTTGCGGCGGCGCACGGCAGAATGGACAGGGAACAGCTTGAGGATATTTGGACTGACCTTGTCAACGGCGAGATAGATATTCTTGTATCTACCACGATAATCGAGACCGGAATAGACGTTCCGAACGCGAATACGCTGATAATTGAGCGAGCCGACAAATACGGGCTTTCACAGCTTCATCAGATACGCGGCAGAGTGGGAAGATCGAGCCGTCGCGCATATGCGTATTTTACTTATCCTCCCATGCGATCGCTTTCGGAGATCGCCGTAAAGAGACTTGAGGCGATCAAGGAATATGCGGAGTTCGGTGCCGGTTTCAAAATCGCTTTGCGCGACCTTGAGATCAGAGGAGCGGGTAATCTTCTCGGAGCGGAACAGCACGGACATCTTGACGCAGTCGGCTACGATATGTATATCAGATTGCTGAACGAGGCGGTGCTTGAGGAGAAGGGAGAAAATGTAAAAGCTCCCGCGGAATGTGCAGTCACCGTAGATTGTGACGCATTTCTTTCGGCAAAGTATATTCCGTCGTCCGCGCATAGAATGGAGATGTATAAGAAAATCGCGCATATTGCCGAAAAGTCCGATTATATGGATGTGCTTGACGAGCTGTGCGACAGATTTTCTTCGCCGCCCGCCGCTGCGGTCAATCTCTGCAAAATATCGTATCTTCGCGCACTCGGAATAAAGTGCGGATTTTCCAAGCTTGAGTACAGAGAGGGAACTCTGATGTTGACTCCGAATAATGCGAACGTTTCCGCTATCACGGCTCTCGCGAACGCCATGCCGAAGCTTGCTGTGCGTATGTCGCTTGCAGGAGATCCGCATATTGTATGTCGGCTCAAGAAATCGTCGACGCTTCTTGACGATATAGCTGTAATTTTAACAAAATATTCTACATTTTTAACATGATGCCACTGTATTTTTGATCGGCAAAGGATTAAAATTTCAGATGATATCATTGCTTGAAAGGCTCAACATATTATGAAAAAACTGTTTTCAAAAACTTTGATCTTTATGCTTGCCGCAGCTTTATTGCTTTCCTCGGCGCTTGTATCTTGCGGAGAAAAAGAGGCAATCGCCATGCAGTACGGCGACGAGACCGTTACCGAGGGAATGTACAGATATTGGCTTGCCTCATATAAGGGAATACTTTCGCAAAGCTATTCTCTGTATGAGGACACGGCAAGCTTTTGGAATACCGTCGTTCTTGACGGAAAGACCGTAGAGGAATATTATTTTGAAACGGTGATGACGAATATCAAGATGACGCTTGTATGTATGAAGCTGTTTGACGATTATAAGCTGAAGATGCCGAATTCCACGCTTGAAAGCTTTGACGCATATATTGAAGATCTGATAACGGAGCTGTGCGACGGAAATGAAAAGAAATTCGACTATCAGCTTGAAAAGCTCGGTATTGACAGAAAAACGCTGAAAAATATCTATATAAACGAAGAAAAGGTGCAGATGGTTCGCGAGTATCTTTACGGAGATGACGCCGCGACTCCGCTGACGCGCGAGCAGACGGACGATTACTACGAGGGGGTGTACGCGCGTATACTTCACATTTATATTAACGATAAGTATACATTCGAGAAGGACGAGAACGGATATACGAAATACGACTCAAACGGAAAACCGATTAAGGTAAAGTTTTCCGAAGATGAGTTAAAAAAGAAAAACGAAACCATAGCGAAGATTGACGCCGGACTTGAAAACGGAGAAGATTTTTCAAAGCTTTATGAAACGTATTCCGAAGACAGAGAATATGATAACGGCTACTATCTGACGCAATCCGTCGATTTTGTCGACGAGGTCGTAACAGCGACATGGGGGCTTGAGGTCGGAGAGTGGAAAAAGGTCGAAAGCGACGTCGGAGTGCATTATGTACTAAGGCTTGAGCTTGAAGACGAGGGCTATGCGAAAGCGGCAAACAGCGATTTCTTTGAGACCTTTAACGATAATGTCGTCCAGTATTATTTTAACAAAACGATATCTGCGCTGACTGCGGACATAATCGTAGAGCAGAGTATCATAGATAAATACAATCTTAGAGAATCTCCGACAAATCTTATGTTCTGATTTTTGCCGATACTGTAGACAAAATGTTTTGCTTATGATATAATCTATTGAAGTAATATAGGTGTATATTATTTAATGTATTAATGATCTTGGAGAGCTGAAATGAGCTTGATGACGATAAAATTATCTCCTGTTTCCTGCGGCGCGAATACATATCTCGCTTTTGATCGCGAAAGCGGGGAAGCGACGCTGATAGATGCGTCTGTCAGCGTGGATTCGCTCGCTCTTGCGCTCTTGCAATTCGGCGTAAAGCTAAAGTATATTTTGCTAACGCACGGCCATTTCGATCACATTCTTGCGCTTGGCGAATTACGCGAGCGCTTTGACGTGCCCGTTTTGATACATTCAAAGGACGCCGATTTTTTGACCGATTCGCATAAAAATCTGTTCCTGCCGTTTTTTAATGAGGACAGAACGTTTGCTCCTGCCGAGCGTCTGTTATCTCACGGCGACTCCGTAAGGCTCGGCAATGAGACGTTGCTCGTTATGCATACTCCCGGACACACCGGCGGCTCGGTATGCTATGTGGCTGAGAACATAATGTTTACGGGTGACACGCTGTTCGCAGGCAGCATAGGTAGAAGCGATCTTTACGGCGGAGATCAAAATACGCTCTCTGGTACGCTTAAAACGCTTGTTTCGTTGCCGCGCGACTATAAGATATATCCCGGTCACGGACCGAGCAGCACACTTTATGCCGAGCGTGACAGCAATCCGTTTATACGATTTTGACAATAAATTACTATATTTAGGAAGTGTAATATGGACTATAACTATTTAGCTGAACTGCTTTTTCCGAACCTAAAATATTCGATCGAGGATATAGAAAATATGTATCCGCCACGACAGCTTCCCGAAGGAGCTAAGGTCACCAGATTTGCTCCGAGCCCTACGGGATTTGTGCATTTCGGCGGACTGTTTCCGACTACCGTTGCGGAGCGACTTGCGCATCAGAGCGGCGGAATCCTCTATCTGCGAATTGAAGATACAGACGCTAAGCGCGAGGTTCCCGGTGCGGCTGAGGCGCTTATCAAGACCTTGGCGACATACGGAATCGCGTTCGACGAGGGCGCGGTCTTAGGCGAGGACGGAACGATCACGGATAAAGGAAGCTACGGCCCGTATCGGCAGAGCAGGCGCAAGGATATATATCAGGCGTTTGCAAAGCAGCTCGTGCGTGAGGGAAAGGCGTATCCGTGCTTTACAACCGAGGAAGAGCTTGAAGAGCTTCAAAGCATAAACAAAAAAGAGGAGATCAAGAATACGGATTGGCAGGCGCAGGCGGATGAGAAAAAAGCCCGTATGCTCGAAGCCAGAAATATTACTATCGAAGACGTTGAGAAAAATCTTGCGGCGGGAAATCCGTTCGTTTTGAGGATTCTTGCAAGCGGAGACGGAGAGCGAAAGATCAAAGTAAGCGATCTCATAAAAGGGAATATGGAGATTCCCGAAAATGATGAAGATTTCGTTTTGCTGAAATCGGACGGTATTCCAACATATCATTTTGCACACGCGATCGACGATCACTTCATGGGAACGACTCATGTCATTCGCGGAGAGGAATGGCTTCCGAGCCTCGCAAAGCATATCCAGCTTTTCGCATACCTCGGATTTAAGGTGCCTAAATACATGCATATCGCACAGATCATGCGTCTCGACGAGGCTGGCAATAAAAAGAAGCTCTCGAAGCGCGATATGGGCGCAAATATGGACGATTATACGGAAATGGGATATTCTCCAGCGGCGGTGTGCGAATACGTAATGACGCTCCTTAACTCGAATTACGAGGAATGGAGAATGCAGAATCTTGACAAAAGCTACCGCGATTTTCCGTTCAGCATAAAGAAGATGTCGGTTTCAGGTTGCCTGTTCGATTTCAATAAGCTTGAGGACGTGTCGAAAAACGTGCTGTCGCGTATGAGCGCGGGAGAGGTCGTGGCGCAATTGAGCGCGTGGGCAAAGCAATTTGATACGGAGCTTTACGAGGAGCTTTCCGCTGATACTGATTATGCCGAGCGTATATTTGCCATCGGCAGAGGCGGTAAAAAGCCACGCAAGGATATTGCCACTTGGCGCGACGCGCGTGCGTATATGGGATTTTTCTATGACCGCTTCTTCAAGCTCGAAAACGAATATCCCGAAAAGTTTTCACACGACGATATCAAGGCCGTGCTCGGCGGCTTCCTCGATACCTATGATGAAAATGACGACAGCGGCGTTTGGTTTGAAAAGATCAAGGCTATCTCCGAAAGCTTTGGCTACACTCCCGATATGAAGGCGTATAAAGCCTCGCCGGAAAGCTACAAGGGAAGCGTTGCGGACGCGAGTATGTTTATCAGAGTCGCTGTGACCGGACGGGTAAATTCTCCCGATCTTTATGAAGTGATGCACGTGCTCGGATATGACAAAACGGTTGCCAGAATCCGCGATATGATCGAAACACTTTAAGATTATTTAAGTATAAGAAAGGCTTCTTGACGATTATGGAAGAATACACTTCGAATTTTATACATGATTTTATCGATTCAGACCTGGCGGCAGGCGTGAATGATACTGTCCATACCCGTTTCCCTCCCGAACCGAACGGATATCTTCATATCGGCTCCGCAAAGGCGATATGGATCAACTATACAACGGCTAAAAAATACGGCGGATTTTTTAATCTTCGGTATGACGACACAAATCCTGCAAAGGAAGACAACGAGTACGTTGAGTCGATCTACGAGGATCTGAAGTGGCTCGGAGCAATTCCCGACGGCGGAATATACTACGGCTCGGATTACTTTGACAAATGCTACGAGTTTGCCGTAAAGCTCATAAAGGACGGAAAGGCGTACGTTTGCGATCTTACCGCGGACGAAATGCGCGAATATCGAGGTACGCTTACGACGCCCGGAAAGGAGAGCCCCTACCGCAATCGCTCGGTGGAGGAGAATCTCGACCTTTTTGAAAGAATGAAGAACGGCGAGTTCCCGGACGGAGCAAAGACGCTTCGTGCAAAGATCGACATGGCGTCGCCGAATATCAATCTTCGCGATCCCGCGATCTACAGAATAGTCCGCGCACATCATCACAGACAGGGCGATAAGTGGTGCATTTACCCGCTTTACGATTACGCGCATCCGATACAGGACGCACTTGAGGGAATAACGTATTCGCTTTGTTCCCTCGAATTTGAAAATCACCGCCCGCTCTACGATTGGGTCATAGAAAATATCGGCGGCTTTGATCCGCGCCCGCAACAGCGAGAATTTGCCCGCCTGAACGTCACATATACCGTTATGAGCAAGCGTTATCTCAGAAAGCTTGTGGAGACAGGACTTGTTGACGGCTGGGACGATCCGAGAATGCCCACGCTTTGCGGACTTCGCAGAAAGGGATATACTCCCGAGTCTATATTTGAATTTATTCGTCGCACGGGCGTTTCAAAAGCCAACAGCCTTGTTGCGATAGAACAGCTTGAGGCGTGCGTGAGAGACGAGCTGAATCTGAAAGCAGATCGTCGAATAGCCGTCCTGAAGCCTATCAAGCTTGTCATTACGAACTATCCCGAAGGAAAGACCGAGTATTTCGACGTTTCCAATAATCCGTCGGATCCGGAAGCAGGAACGCGCAAGGTAAGCTTCTCGCGCAATATTTATATTGATCGCGACGATTTTATGGAAGAACCTATGCCTAAATTCTTCCGTCTGAAGCCGGGCGGAGAGGTTCGCCTTATGGGCGCGTATATCGTTAAGTGCGAAAAGATCGAAAAAAATGCCGACGGCGAGATCGAATGTATCTACTGCACGGCAGATCTTGAGACCGCAAACGGAAATCCCGTTGACGGACGCAAGATCAAGGGCACGATCCATTGGCTCTCCGCTGATAATGCGGAAAAATGCACAGTAAAGCTTTACGATAAGCTCTTTACCATCGAAAACACCGGCGATATTCCGGAAGATAAGACTTACGACGATTATCTGAATCCAGATTCAGTTGTCACGCTTGAAGATTGCCTTGTTGAAAAATGTCTCTCCGATGCAAAGGAAGGCGAGCGTTTCCAGTTCGTCAGAACCGGATACTTTGCCAAGGATACAAAATATCCGAATACGTTTAACCGGATCGTAACGCTGAAAGACGGTTCGGGAAAGAAAAATTCATAACGGCATTATTAATTCAAAATGGATGGTGATTTTGTATGAAGATCGCAACAAAAGCCGTGCAGAGCGGCTACACTCCTAAAAACGGCGAACCGCGCGTGCTTCCTATATATCAAAGCACAACGTATAAATATGACAGTAGCGACGAAATGGGGAGACTTTTCGACCTTGAGGCAAGCGGATATTTTTACACCAGACTTGCTAATCCGACAAATGACGCCGTTGCCGCAAAGATCTGCGATATGGAGGGCGGAGTTGCCGCTGTTCTGACCTGTTCGGGACAAGCCGCAAGTTTTTATTCCGTATTTAACATTTGCTCAGCGGGTGACCATATAATTTCCTCAGCGGCGATATATGGCGGAACCTTTAATCTTTTTGCCGTAACGATGAAAAAGATGGGAATAGACGTCACGTTTATATCTCCGGAATCGACGGAGGACGAAATAATTGCGGCGTCGCGCCCGAATACCAAGGCGGTGTTTGCGGAAACGCTTTCCAATCCGTCGCTCGTTGTTCTCGATATCGAGACATTTGCAAACGCTGCGCATAAGATCGGTGTTCCGCTTATCGTTGACAATACGTTCCCGACGCCGGTGAATTGCCGCCCGTTTGAGTTCGGCGCGGATATCGTAACTCACTCTACGACAAAATATATGGACGGTCAGGCGACGCAGGTAGGCGGAGTTATTGTAGATTCCGGCAATTTCGACTGGGCGCGCTATCCCGATAAATATCCTGGACTTACCACGCCGGACGATTCCTATCACGGAATTATATATACCGAAAAATTCGGCAAGCTTGCGTATATTCAAAAATGTGTAGCTCAGGTAATGCGCGATCTCGGCTCTATACCGTCTCCGCAAAATTCGTTCTATCTTAATCAGGGACTGTCCACGCTTCCGCTCAGAATGGCAAAGCATTGCGAAAATGCGCTTGCAGTGGCACAATTTCTCGAAAAGAGCGACAAGGTCACTTGGGTCGAATATCCTGATCTTCCGAGCAATAAGTATTATGCGCTGGCGAAAAAGTATATGCCGCACGGTACCAGCGGCGTAATCTCCTTTGGCGTGAAGGGCGGACGCGAGGCTGCCGTCAAATTTATGGATTCACTTCGCCTTGCGGCAATAGTAACTCATGTTGCGGATATCAGAACGTGCGTTCTTCATCCTGCCTCAACTACCCACCGACAGCTCACAGAGCAGCAGCTTGCCGAGTGCGGTGTAAAATCCGAGCTTATCAGATTCTCTGTCGGCATTGAGGACGTTGAGGATATAATCGCCGACATTTCAGCGGCGCTCGATAATATATAATAAAATTATTTTTTTGAAAAATCTATTGACAAAAGCCGCGTCTTGATGTATAATATACAAGCACTTAAAACGAGTGCTTGATGACCCATTAGCTCAGAAGGTAGAGCACATGACTTTTAATCATGGTGTCCGGAGTTC
>CAYXNQ010000053.1:0-1705 GCA_964466545.1 uncultured Lachnospiraceae bacterium
ACGTCGGAAGCTCCGCCTGATTATATACGCTGGCGGCGTATTCCGTCGTCAGAAATTTCTCCGCGTCGGATTTTTTCAACTGATACGCCATTCCGTCGTCTTCCGTAAACAGATATGCCGCGTCCGGATTGGTCGAAAAATAATACTGATATTTCGTATCGCGGGATTTTGAGGATATCGTTACAAGGTAATACGCCGTTCCTCTGAGCTGTTCGGGGAGAGAAACAAGCTTGGTCGCATTCTCGTTAAATCCGAGAAACATCTTGATCATGCGATCGGCGGCGTCTCCCTCTTCCTTCTTTTCAAGCACGTATGTATTTCCCGACAGATCCTGTATCGTTATCTTCACGGCAGTCCTCTCGTCAGCCGGCGCGGTTTGAGAATTTCTGTAGCTGATTATAATGACCACGGTCGGTATCATGATCAGAACCGCAAGTATAAACAGTAAGGCTTTGTTTTTCATATGTAAACGTTTTTGTATTTCCTTTCCGCAGTGCTTCGACGCTCAAAAGCATCAAAAATGCAAAATAAGCACACTTATGTATTTTCATTATACACTATATCATTTGAAAAATCAATAGTTTTATTTTCAGGCGAAGCGCTGACGGCATTGTTCGTCACGAAAAATATTAAAAAAATGTTAACAATTTAATATTTCTGTTTTCACCGGAAACAGAATGTGATATAATTCATAGGTTAAAGCAATATTAAAAATTTGAAATTCGATTGGAGAGATCATTTTGATTCGCAAGGATTTGCGCAACATCGCGATCATAGCGCACGTTGACCACGGCAAAACTACGCTCGTTGACCAAATGCTCAAGCAGGGCGGAGTTTATCATGAAAATCAGGTCGTCAGAGAAAGAGTCATGGATTCGGGCGATCTCGAAAGAGAGCGCGGAATCACTATTCTCGCAAAAAACACATCCGTTCAGCGCGGTGATATCAAGATCAATATAGTAGATACCCCCGGACACGCGGACTTCGGCGGAGAAGTCGAAAGAATACTTAAAATGGTAAACGGCGTAATTCTTCTCGTCGATGCGGCGGAAGGTCCGATGCCGCAGACGCGATTCGTGCTTAGCCGCGCTATGGAGCTCGGTCACAGAGTCATCGTCGTCATCAATAAGATAGACAAGCCCGACGCGCGTATAGAAGAAGTTGAAGAAGAAGTCCTTGAGCTTCTTATGGAGCTTGACGCAACCGACGAGCAGCTCGATTCTCCCATGCTGTTCTGCTCCGGCAGAGCGGGAACGGCGTCGCTGTCCCCTTACGAGGCGGGAGTAAATCTCGATCCGCTCTTCAAAACGATAGAAGAATATATCCCCTGCCCTGAGGGTGAGCCGGACGAGCCGCTTCAGCTTCTCGTTTCCTCAATTGATTACAACGATTACGTCGGAAGAATAGGAATCGGAAGAATAGAGCGCGGAAGCGTAAAGATCGGTCAGGATGTAATGATCGTAAATTACCACGCGGATAAAGCTCCCACAAAGACAAAGGTAGTATCGCTGTATCAGTTCGACGGTCTCGGCAAAAAGTCTGTCGAAAGCGCAACGGTCGGAGATATCGTTTGCTTCTCCGGCGCGGCCG
This sequence comes from uncultured Lachnospiraceae bacterium, assembly GCA_964466545.1. Classification (GTDB taxonomy): domain Bacteria; phylum Bacillota; class Clostridia; order Oscillospirales; family CAG-272; genus CAYXNQ01. Next base: position 1,591 of record CAYXNQ010000053.1, read on the forward strand.
ATATAACTATCGGAGATACGCTCACCGCAGTCGATGTTCCGGAGCCTCTCGAATTTGTTAAGGTAAGCGAACCGACTATGGAAATGACATTCCAAGTCAACGACAGCCCGTTTGC
>CAYXNQ010000053.1:1805-9321 GCA_964466545.1 uncultured Lachnospiraceae bacterium
GTCGGCGCGGTAATGGAAAAGCTCGGAGCGAGAAAAGCCGAGCTTCAGGAAATGAACCTCCACGGCACAAGAATGAGAATCGAATATCTCATTCCTTCGCGTTGCCTCATCGGATACCGCTCCGAATTTATGACAGATACGCGCGGAGAAGGAATAATCGGTTCCGTGTTTGACAGCTATCAGCCGTTCAAGGGCGAGGTACCGCTCAGATATACCGGCTCGCTCGTTGCCTCCGAAGACGGAGAAGCCACCTCATACGGACTGTTCAACGCACAGGATCGTGGAACTATGTTCATCGGCGTGCAAACTCCAGTTTATGAGGGTATGCTTGTCGGCGAATGTCCGAAAATGGAAGATATCGCGGTCAACGTATGCAAGAAGAAGCACCTCACCTCCATCCGCTCAAGCGGTGCCGACGAAGCGCTTCGCTTAGTTCCACATAAGATATTCTCCCTTGAGCAGGCTATCGAATATATCAACGATGACGAGCTTATTGAGGTAACTCCGAAGAGCATACGTCTGCGCAAGCGCATACTCAATACGGAATTGCGTCTCAAGGCGGAAGCTAAGCTCAAGAAATAAGAGATTGGAAAAAACACACATGATATTAGATGGATTTGTAAAAGACAAAAACGGTCTGCCTATCGCAAACGCCGATATCGAGATCAAAGGCGAAGATTTTATCACCCTCTACAAAGCTGTCAGCGACAGCCGCGGCTATTACAGCTTCGACCTTCCGGCAGGCAGATACCCATTTCTGATCGCCGTAAAGGATTATGTAGCAAGCAATTTAGAGTATTGGTGTCAGGACATCCGCATAGAGAGCGATATGTCCCTCGACGTAAGCTTCGATCAGCTTGAGATCTACGGTCTTCACGTTTTCTCCGTCAAAGGCGGAAAGAACGGCTTGATGGCGTATTTTCGTCCAATGAGCTTGGCAAAATTCAAGCATGGAGAATCCGATATCGCGCCCGATGATATTTCGCTCCGCGTAATGATAGACGGAAAAGAAGCTTCGGTCATCGGAGTAAACAAGGTGATCGAAAGAGCGGACGACCGCGAAATGACCGCGTATTTGATACAGGTGACCGGTGATACCGCAAATACAGGCTATACAAGATTTGACATTGAGATCACGGATAACGACGGCTGCTACGGCGCCGCAACGATATTTAACGCTGCCGTGTAAGTGCATTAGCCAAAATTAACAATGACCGAGCTGTGACAAATAGTCGCGCAGCTCGGTCATTTGCTATCCGTGACGAACAAAAGCGGGTATTACGATCTCAGTGTAAAAACGCGTCTGCCGCGTCTCCGTCAAGCTGCCCCGTTGTGCGCCTGATCACTCTGCCGCCGCTTATCAAAATATATGTCGGCGTAGTTCGTATCTCAAGCGCCGCGGAAAGCTCCGGTTCCGACTCGACGCGCACTGCTCCGACATATCCGCCGCAAGCTTCGGAAATTTTCAGGGCATTATCCTCAGGCTCGCCCTCGCCGAAAAATCCGATCAACAGCGGCGACGTCACACCGCTCAGCGTACTGTCGAAATTTTCAAAGCCTATATCAACGCGAGGCATATTCGACCTCCGCACAATTCAAAATCAAATTTTGTACTTTCCCGCCAAATCTATTATTCACGCAACCGCGGAAATAATACATATGATCCGCATGAAAAATTTGCCCTCTCTTGCATGATCGAAAAATTATAAATCCTGTTGTTCCTGCGACGGTTTTGTGATATAATGAATATAAACGCCCTCATTGCCGCAAAAGTCTGCAAAAACGGCGCCACAATATTAAAGTATAAGGAAGCTTTCCCAAAACGGAAGCGCGGCATATATCTATGGAACAATATCTCGAATGTGCTCTCGCCGTAACGACTCACGGCATAAAGGGCAATGTAAAGCTCGAATGTCGTTGCGATACTCCCGCCGAGCTTGCAAAGCTCAAGCAAATGTATATAAAATGTAAAGACGGATTTTCAAAATTAAACGTCATCTCGTCGTCGGTGCAAAAAAACATGGTGCTGACGCATTTCGAAGGCGTAGATACCGTGGAAGCGGCAGCAAAGCTCCGCGGAACGATCTTCTATGCCGACCGCAATGACCTTACGCTTCCCAAAGGCTCGCATTTCATCGCAGATCTTATCGGAATGGACGTAATAGATATCGACAGCGGCGAAAAGCACGGGGTACTGGAAAACGTGATCTCGCCTACCGGCCGCGATATCTACGTAGTGCGCGACACACCGGAGCATACGTTTATGATCCCGTGCGTAAGCGAATTCATACGCGAGGTCTCGTATGGCGAGACTAAACCCGCCGGAATATACGTACATATCATCGACGGAATGAAAGAGTGAGAACGCAAGGCATGAGAATTGACATAATGACGCTGTTTCCCGATCTTGTAGACCGCGTGCTGTCGGAGAGCATAATCGGCAGAGCGAGAGCGTCGGGAGCGCTTGAAATATTCGTACACAATATTCGCGATTATTCCGAAAACAAGCATCGCCGAGTGGACGACACGCCATACGGCGGAGGCTTCGGTATGCTTATGGCAGCTCCGCCTATATACAATTGCTATAAGGCTATAATGGAAAGCTCAGGAGAGGACGGCACGGGAACATACAGAGTATATATGTCTCCGCGCGGAAGCGTGCTTAAGCAAAGCAAGGCTCACGCGCTCGCCTCGTACCGCCATCTTGTAATACTGTGCGGGCATTACGAGGGAGTAGACGAAAGGATCATCGAAGAAATAATCGACGAGGAGATCTCCATAGGAGATTATGTTCTGACCGGCGGAGAGATCCCTGCCTGCATTTTGTGCGAGTGCGTCGGCAGACTTGTGCCCGGCGTTTTATCGGATCCCGAATGTTTTGAAAAAGAAAGCTTCTCTGACGGCAATCTTCTCGAATATCCGCAGTACACCCGCCCGGTAGATTTTAACGGAAGGCGTGTGCCCGATGTTCTGCTTTCCGGTCATCACGAGAATATCGAAAAATGGCGCCATGACGCCGCAATCGAAACCACGCGCAGACTTCGCCCGGAGCTTCTCGGCGAAGGTCATTCCGCAAAGTAATCAATAATCCCATTATTTATTCCATCCGCAAAAAGCTGCGGACTGTTTGCCATCAGATCCGCGTCACGCTCATTCGTTATAAATCCAAGCTCAACGAGTACGGCGGGCATGGCGGTCTTGCGCAGGACATACAAGGTCGGGCGCGCAAACACCCCGCGGTCGGCAAGTCCGGTCTCGGCCGATATTCCGCCGACTATGGCTTCCGCTAACCGCCGCGAGCGTCCGTCGCTTCCGTAAACGAATGCTTCTGTCCCTGACGCCGCGGAATTTACCGACGCATTTGCGTGCAGACTTATAAAATAATCGGCGCCCCACGCATTCGCCGCGCTGACTCTCGCCGCAAGCGAGCCTGTATTGCTCGTTCCGAGAGTCGTGCTCGGACTCGGACGCGACAGGCGCGTTTCAAATCCCTCAGATGTAAGCTCCGCCGCGAGAAGCACTCCGATCTCGTACACAATATCCTGCTCGCGATACCCATTTCCTTCCGCTCCGGAATTTACGCCCGACGGATTGTGTCCCTGGTCAATGAATATTTTTATAGCCACTTACTATATCCTCCGAAAAAACTTTTACTAAAATATATGCGCCGTCTCCTCTTTAATTCACAGAGCAAAACGTCGCACCGATAAATCACGGGGCTGCTTGATGAAAGAACTTCAAAAAATCATGAGCCGAGTTCGATCGGCTTCCGAAAAATACAACATGATCTCCGACGGGGACAAAATAGCGGTCGGTATCTCCGGCGGAAAAGATTCGCTTGCGCTTTTGTGCGCTCTTGCCGAAATGCAAAGATATTACCCCGCTCAATACGAATTACACGCGATCACGCTCGATATGGGCTTTGACCTTTGCGAAAAGATCGGCGCTCCGCCCGCAGATTTCAACGAGATTGCCGAGCTGTGCAGGAGACTTCACGTCCCGTACACAATAAAAAAAACGGAGATCGCGCACATAATATTCGACATTCGCAAGGAATCGAATCCATGCTCTCTGTGCGCAAGAATGAGGCGCGGCTGTCTGCACGATCTCGCTATAGAAACCGGATGCAACAAGCTGGCGCTCGGTCATCATTATAACGACGCCTCCGTAACCGTTCTTCTTAATCTGCTGTACGGCGGGCGCGTCGGTTGCTTTTCTCCGGTGACGCATCTTTCAAGGAAAAACATCACCGTTATCCGTCCGATGATAATGTGCGAAGAAAGCGAGATAAAATGCTTTCAAAAGCACGCCTCGCTTCCGGTAATAAAAAGCCCGTGTCCCGAAGACAAGGAAAGCGAGCGAGCGGCAATGAAGCAGTTCATCAGAGAATTCGATCAAAAATGCAGAGGCCTCGACGCCCGTATCGTAGGCGCGATAGAGCGCGCCGGAATCGACGGCTGGAAAAGCTGACGACGCTCTAAATATTCACGTTAGGATCAAGATCATATATGTCATCTCAAAACGGCGTATGCTCCGTAAAAGTATATCTTAACGAGCCGCTTGGCAGTCTCGGAAAGCTGCACGGTATCAATTATCCGCACGGAAAAAGCATCCTTCCGGCAAGAGTCTCCGCCACCGAACCCGATATAGCAAGTATATATTCTCGGCGTGATCTGAAAACGCTCATCACCGCCACGCTGACGCCGGGCGACGAAAAGCGGATCACCGAGGAGATATATCGCTCCGTAAACAGCTCTCACGCTCCGCGCACCGTTATCGCAGGTATCGAGCTGTGCGCGCCACCAGATATGATAGCTTCGGGCGATCCCGACGATTATCTGGCACTATATTCTTCTTACGAGCAGATAGCCGGAACGCTGAAACGTGCTTTCCCGTTTTTGCGCATCGGAGGATATTCGGTAGGCGATCTGTACCACCTACTCGACGAGCCTGAGCCGAAAGAAACGCCGGAAGCGTATTTTTTAGAGCATTTTCTGAAATATTTTTCATCGGACAAGCATAAGACCGCGCTCGATTTTCTGTCCTGCCGCATTTGCTACGACACGGTAGCCGAATGTCGCTTCTTCACGGAATATATCGCCGGCAAGCTCGCAGATTACGGATTTCGCGACACGCGCATTTTAATATCGAAATGGGGAACGCGCGGCTGGAGCGATTATGATTTCGTGTCCTTCCTGTCCGCCATGAACGCTATAGGCGTAAGCGAAGGCTATCTTCGTTCGGACGAATTTTACAATCACGTCATGGCAATGTATAAATTCATGTACAGAAGACGCGGGCTCAACGTCTATTCCGAAAACGAAAGCGATAGTAACCATCTTGCCGTACTTGCCACGCACGCAGATTACAGGACCGCGCTCCTTATCGCCAATCGCGGCGAGGACGCCTTTGTCAACGTGAAATTCGATTCGCGACTCATCGGGCCGTATTCAATGCGCGCCAACACCTACGACAGAAAGCTGTATTCGGGCGACTACGCCTCGGACGCATACGTGCCGGTAAAAAAAGATTCCGTAGTAATGATCGAGATATATAAGACTCACTCAAAAAAATGAACCTCACTCGCTCCGCCGCGCTGAATAACGGCGGAGCTTTATTTCGTTTTTCCGCGCAACAAATTGACGAAAGATTGCTTATTTTGCTTGCAATAAGCAATAATCCGTAGTATAATGTTGATGATAAATATTTTTAATATATAATAGGAGAAGTGGGTATTTTTGCCCCGAGTGACACAACTATGTACGATAAACTTCACATCACCGACCATCCGCTGATCGCTCATAAGCTCACATTGATGAGAAAGACCGAAACTCCTGCAAAGGACTTCCGCCGTCTGCTTTATGAGATCTCCCTCCTGCTCGGCTACGAGGCAACACGTGATTTTGAACTTACAGAGGTTACTATCGAAACTCCGCTTACCGAAATGAAAGCAAAAACTCTCGCGGGCAAAAAATGCGCGATTGTACCGATACTTCGCGCAGGTCTCGGCATGACCGACGGCTTGCTCGATCTCATTCCCTCCGCAAGAGTCGGACATATCGGCTTATATAGAGATCACGAAACACATCAGCCTGTGGAATATTACTGCAAGCTCCCGAAGGATATCGCAAGCCGCACCGTCATCGTGCTCGACCCGATGCTCGCGACAGGCGGAAGCGCATCCGACGCTATCACGATGCTGAAAAAGCACGGCGCCGCAAATATCCGCTTCGTATGCCTTGTAGCAGCTCCCGAAGGCGTTGAAAAGCTCACGCACGATCATCCCGACGTTGATATTTATACCGCTTCGCTCGACGAATGTCTTAACGAAAACGCATACATCATTCCCGGACTCGGAGACGCGGGCGACCGCCTTTTCGGTACAAAATAATGCGCTCCTTCACCGTCAATCGCAATGACGAAGCTCAGCGACTTGACAAATTCATTCATAAGGTAACATGGGGGCTACCCTCCTCGCTCATGTATAAATTTATTCGCACTAAGCGGATAAAGCTGAACGGAAAGCGCGCCCACGAGAACGATATGCTTGTATGCGGAGATATCGTAGAGATGTATATTCCGGAGGAATTTTTTGAAAAAGAGACCGGAACGTCGGAATACGACAAGTCTACAGTCACTCTTGATATCGTGTACGAGGACGACAATATCCTGATATGCGATAAAAAAGCAGGAATACTTTCTCACACCGGCGACGAATCCGAAACAAATTCGGACAAGCTCGCCGAAAGAGATACGCTATTATTCGCGATAAAGGCATATCTTTTCAAAAAAGGAGAATATAACGGAAGCGAGGAAAATTCTTTTGCTCCGGCGCTTTGCAATAGGCTTGACAGAAACACCGGCGGCTTGATCATCGCCGCAAAAAACGCAGCGGCGCTCAGAGATATGAACGCCACGATCCGCAGCGGAGGTATAGATAAGCGGTATCTCGCCGCCGTTCACGGAAACGTCACACCGAGCCACGCCACGCTTATTGCATATCACACGAAAGATCCGAGCTCTAAGCTCGTGAGGATCACCGACCGAGAAGCTCCGCGCTCCAAAAAAATCGTAACGACATATAAAAAGCTGTCCTACAATCGCTCGCTTGACCTCTCTCTGCTTGAGATCAAGCTTGAAACCGGCAGAACGCATCAGATCAGAGCACACATGGCGCATATAGGTCATCCGCTTCTGGGCGAGGGCAAATATGCCGAAAACAAAAACGACACTAAGCTCGGATATCGCGCACAAGCGCTGTATTCATACAAGCTGACGTTCTCAGAACCTATCGGCTCGCTCGCCTATCTTACGGGAAGATCAGCGGAAGCCGATCTGGGCAAGATCAAATTTCTATCTCTTTTCAAACAATGAAGACCAAAACTCGCAAGCGGCTTAACGCCGTAATTTACACGGCATCCGGCTTCGCCTTGGCTCTGCCGTTTTTATCGGATAAACTGACGCTTGTCGCGTGGCTTGCGGGAAGCGTCGTGTTTTTTCTTGAGCTTACGCAAAC
>CAYXNQ010000054.1:0-9114 GCA_964466545.1 uncultured Lachnospiraceae bacterium
GATGTTCCCGGCAGACCGTTGCTTTACAGAACCACGTCGGATTTTTTGAGAGTATTCGGACTTGCGTCTCTTGAAGAACTTCCGGAGGTAAACGCAACCGTTTAAGCTTAACTTGATTTTTGAGGAAAGGATGTGCGAAGGGTGACTGCGCTAATAATCATCGCGGCAATTCTCGCGTTTTTCTGTTTTATTCTTTTCCTTCAAGTAAAGCTCGTAATAAAATTTGACGGTCAGCCGGAGATCGTGGTGAAGGTGCTCGGTATACCGTTTAAGCTCGTTCCTCGCAAGAAAAAGATCAAATTGCGCGCTTTCAGCGCAAAAAAATACAGGCGTATGCTGTTGCGCGACGAAGAAAACGCGCGTAAAGCCGAAGAAAAGAAACGGCTGAAGGACGCCGAGAAAAAAGCTAAAAAGGAAGCCGAAAAAGCAGAAAAGAAGCGTAAAAAAGAGGAAGGCATTAAGGAGCTTGAAGCTAATCCGATCAAGGTGTTGCTCAGGATCGTATTTAAGGTCTTGGCACGCTTTGCGCGGCATATCAGAATAGATGTATTTAAGATACGCATTTCAGTCGGCGGAAGCGACGCAACTGCCGTGGCTATGCTTTACGGCGTTCTGTCTCAATCGGTGTGGTATGTGGCGGAGGCGCTTGATCAGGTGGTGCATTTCAAGCTTAAGGGCGAACGCGACATAAGCGTTTTTCCCGATTATCTTTCGGGAAAGCTTGAAGCCGATATACACGTCGCGGTTCGTTTGCGCGTTATACACGTCTTGGATACGGCTTTGTTTTTCCTGATCGGATTTGTAAAGACCAAACTTGCGATGGATGCGGAGCTTCGCCGAAAAAACGGATCTGCGGTGCTCTCGCAGACTGACAGTATAAAAAAATCGAAAGAAAAATCGGAAACGAGGTAAAATAAAATGGCAGAAACCAATAAGCTCAACGACATTATTCAAACGGCGCTTGACAATATTCATACTATGGTCGACGCAAATACGGTTATCGGCGATCCGATAACGACCGCGAACGGAACGACGATAATTCCGGTATCCAAGGTGTTTGTCGGCTTTGCTTCCGGCGGAATCGATTATCTCGGAAAAAATGCGAGCGAAGCTGCCAAGCAGAACGGCAACAATTTCGGCGGAGGCGGCGGAACGGGCTTGACCGTTGCTCCGGTAGCGTTTCTCGTCGTAAGTGCCGACGGAAATGTTGAAATGCTTAACGTAAATTCTCCCGTTCCGCCCGCAAACGATCCCGTATCGTCCATAGCGTCGTTCCTCGAAAGATCGCCTGAGCTGATAGAGAAGATCAAATCTATCTTTTCCAAGAAAAAAGACGATTCCGAGGCAGATACGACGGCGGAATAATTTGCCGATCTTGCCATAATAATTGCGGAATAGTTTAACCTGCCGCGATAAAAATATTAGCAGTTCAATGCGATATTTTATCGGAGTTTTGTTGTGGCGAAAAAAATATATACTGTAGTTATTTCCGTGCTATTGCTCGTGCTCGCTTTATCGCCTCTGCTTTGTCAAAGCGCGGCGGCTGTCGAGGATATTTCCGCGAAAAGCGCTATCTTGATCGAGCAGAGCAGTGGAAAGGTTTTGTTTGAAAAAAACGCGGACGAGCGGCTTCCGATGGCAAGCACTACGAAAATCATGACGGCGATCGTAGTGCTTGAAAGCGCGGATCCGGATATGGTAGTCACGATCCCGCGTGAAGCCGTGGGCGTCGAAGGCTCGGGGATATATCTCGAGGAGGGCGAAACGCTCACGGTCTCCGATCTGCTGTATGCCCTAATGCTCGAAAGCGCGAATGACGCCGCTGTTGCGCTTGCCACTGCCGTAAGCGGAAGCGTCGATTCCTTTGTTGCGGCAATGAATCAAAAAGCAAGCGAACTTGGACTGTCCGACACTCATTTTGAAAATCCGCACGGGCTTGATGCTGCCGGACATTATACCAGCGCGAGAGATCTTGCGCGTATTACGGCTTATGCGCTTGAAGATCAGAGATTTTGTCAGCTCGTGTCAACTGGAACTGCTGAGATATCGAATGCCGGTAAGACGCGCTACCTCAGCAATCATAATCGGCTTTTGCACACATATTCCGGCGCGGTGGGCGTGAAAACGGGATTTACACGCACAAGCGGCAGATGCCTTGTTTCAGCGGCGGAGAGGGACGGAATGACGCTCATTGCCGTAACGCTGTCGGCGCCGAATGATTGGCACGATCACGCGCAGCTCCTTGATTACGGATTTGAAAATTACGAGTGCGTGCATCTTGCTGAAAAAGGAGATATAATTTGCGAGCTTCCGGTCATATGCGGTAATTCAGAGTTTGTGAAGATCAGAGCCGCCGATAGCTTATATCTTTGTCTTGAAAAAGACCATGCAAATATAGATCGGGTGCTTTATTTGCCTCACTTTGCTATCGCTCCGCTCGCTACCGGAGAGTTTGCCGGCAGTGCGGAGTACAGCTTAAGCGGTGAGACTGTGGCCTCTCTTGCGCTTGAATATGCCGAGGGTGTTTCTTTGCGTCCGCTCAAGCGAGGATTTTGGGAAAGAATATTTTATAATTGATAACGGAGGAGCGGGCATGTCGTCATAATATGATCGACTCATGCCCGTTTTGCTTAATGATGGAAAAGCTTCGTTTGCAGAAGTATTTTACAGATATGGGAATAATGTCGCGCAGACGCGCGGAGGCGGAGATCTCGGCGGGGCGCGTCAAGGTCAACGGAAATACCGTGCCGCTCGGATTTAAGATAGATCCGAAAGCAGATGTAGTGGAATGGAACGGCAAGGTGATCGAGTACCGTCAAAAAGATGCGTCATCGTTTACATATATAAAGCTGTATAAGCCGCTCGGTTATGTTACGACCATGTCGGATGAAAAGGGCAGACCGTGCATCGCGGATCTCGTAAAGCTTGACGGAATTAGAGTATATCCCGTCGGCAGACTCGATATGTATTCCGAGGGCCTTTTGATCCTAACCGACGATGGTGAGCTTGCTAATCGTTTAGCGCATCCGTCGGGAGATAAGGCGAAAAAATATTTGTTGATGCTTGCCGGAGATATAGGTGAAAGCGAGATCGCCGCACTTACCGCTCCGATGGAGCTTGACGGCTATCAGCTTAAGCCTATAGAGGCGCGGCTCTTGAAGCACGGCGTGAAGGTATCCTCGCAGAATAAGGTCGTGTCCGTTGTGGCGGTGACGCTACACGAAGGAAGAAATCGTCAGATCAGGCGTATGTGTGAAAACGTAGGTCTAAAGGTAATTCGCCTTAAGCGTGTTGCCGTTGGTCAGATCAAATTAGACGATATGAAGCCGGGCGAATGGCGTAATCTGACAGAGGACGAAGTCAGTAAGCTTAAAAATTAAAAATGCGGAGAAAGTCATGCTCATAATAAAACCGGTTGAAGATATTGAATTGCGGCGCGAGTATGCGAGAGAGTGCGATTCGACATATATCAGCGAAGATTTTTTGTATTTTGCGGCGGATGCCGATGTTGCGACCTTCGCGGTAAGGCGCGTGCTCGGTTTTTGCCAGTTTACGTTCGAATCGGATTCAGCCGTGATACATACGTTTAAGAGTGCGAGCGGCGTTAACGACGATGAGGCGATGCAGCTTCTCGGCAGAACCATTACGAATTTTATTTACCGTTGCGGCTCGCCTTTTGCAAGATTTTCTCAAGCCGCCGATTACGACGAACGAATTGCGAAAATGCTCGGATTTTCAAAAGATCAAAGCGACAATCTGTCGCTTGATGTGAAGAAATTTTACGAAACGCCGTGCTCCGACAGGAATAATTCACTAAAGGACGGAAATGTGCAATGAAATACTTGATAGCAATGGATTCGTACAAAGGAAATCTTACGGCGGAGGAAGTATGCGAAACAGCTCGCGACGGAATCGTGGCTGCCGATTCCGATGCGGAAACGATAATTTTGCCGCTTGCCGACGGCGGAGAGGGAACTGCGGCGGCAATCGCACGCGCCATGGGCGGCACGGTCGTAGCTCAAAGCGTGATCGGACCGTTCGGCGATGTTTGCGACGGATATTACGGAGACGTTCGCGGCGAGATAGCAATCGTAGATACCGCGGCGGCGTCCGGAATAGTTCTTGCCGCGGCCCACGGACTTGACCCTCTGCGCGCGTCAACTTTCGGGACGGGCAGGCAGATCGCGGAATTGGTGAAAGGCGGATATAGAAAGATAATCGTAGGACTCGGAGGAAGCGGAACGAACGACGGCGGTATCGGCGCGGCGTATGCTCTCGGCGTAAGATTTTTTGATCTTGAAAATAACGAGATCGATGCGCGTAGGGGCGGCGCGGCGCTTGCAGATATAAAGCGCGTTGACATTTCCGGACTTATGCCGGAGCTTCGCGAGGTCGATCTGAGACTTATGTACGATGTCGCTATACCGCTTACGGGAGATAGCGGCGCCACTGTGCTTTTCTCCCGCCAAAAGGGAGCGACTGATGAAACCTTGCCCCTACTCGAACGTGGTATGAAGAATTACTCTGAAGCTGTAAAAGCCTCGCTCGGTATAGATCCGGAGACGCTTCTCGGTGCAGGAGCGGCAGGCGGGCTTGGCACAGGACTTGCGATCTGCGGCGGAAAGCTCACGGAGGGCGCACCGTATATGCTTGAGACGGTTGGATTTTCCGCGCTTGCGGCGGCGTCTGATATCGTTATCACGGGCGAGGGAAAGACCGATTGTCAAAGCGAACACGGCAAGCTTCCCGTAGCTGTTGCGTCGGCGGCAAAGAAATTCGGCTTGCCGGTGGTTTGCGTATGCGGCTCGTATGAGCCGTCGCCGGGACTTTACGAGCTTGGAATTGACGCGGTGTTTTCTACAATGAATGCTCCGATGTCGCTACAGACCGCTATCAAGCAGGGCAAGGCTCAATTGAGGCAGACCTGTTATGATATCGCGGGACTTGCGCGCGCTTTGCGAAAATGATGAAGTTGCCTTTGCACGTTTACCGTGCGCTGAAACGTCTCGGTAACTCCGGCTTCCGCGCCTACATAGTCGGAGGCTCGGTCAGGGATTCGCTGCTCGGCAGAGAGGCGAGCGACTACGATATTACGACTGACGCCTTGCCACAGCAGATCATGGCGATATTTTCGGACACTACCGTGATTCCGACCGGCATAAAGCACGGGACTGTGACCGTGTTTATCGATGATGAGCCTATAGAGATCACTACGCATCGCACGGAAGGAAAATACAGCGATCAGCGCCACCCGGATGCCGTGGAATTTACCGACCGCCTTGTCGATGATCTGCGAAGGCGTGACTTTACGATGAACGCGATCGCGTATTCTCCCGAAACTGGAATAATCGATCCGTTTGACGGGCGCGCCGATATCGAAAATAAGCTCATACGCGCGGTTGGCGATCCTTACGAAAGATTTTCGGAGGACGCGCTCAGAATAGTGCGTGCGCTTCGTTTTTCCGCGCAGCTTGGATTTGATGTCGAGGAGAATACTGCCGCCGCCGTTAATGCCGGCGCGTCCCTTGTGAAAAAAGTATCGGGTGAGCGAATAGCCGCTGAGCTTTCAAAAGCGATAAATTCCGATTTTGCGGCCGCGGCATTCTTAAAATATAAAAACGTTATATTTGAGATATTCCCGATGTGCGCGAAAATGTCGGAGGAAGAATACAGCCATAATGTGAAAACGGCGTCCTTGCTTCCCCAAAGATTGTATATGAGATATGCCGCGCTTTTGCATGAAAGATCGGCGGCTTCGACTCCGTTTGCGACGCACAACGCGGTCCTTGCGTTGAGATCGCTGAAGCTTGATAATGCTACCGTTAACAGAACTGCGGCGCTGATCGGGAATTACAGATATCCGTTTTTAGCTGATAAAAAGACGATAAAGCTGGCGTTTTATCGCCTCTCGCCTAAGCTTGCTCTTGAATTGATCGCGTTGCGCCGTGCTGATATGCTCGCAGACGGTATTTCCGAAAGCGGATGCTCGTATATCGACGATACATTCAAGCTCGCCGTAGAACTTGCGGGTTCAAATGAATGTTTTTCTCTTGACAGATTGAATTTTTCCGGAAACGACGCGATCGCGCTCGGCGCAAAGGGAAAACAGATCGGATTTGCGCTTGACGTGGCGATGCGTGCGGTGATATCCGAAAAATGCGAAAACGACCGTGACTCGATCATACGGTATCTTAAAGCGATGACCTGATTGCCCGCATGATATTCTGCCGGCAAAATTTTATGTGATTTGTGAGGTTTCCGTGCTTTTTTCAAGTCTTGTATTCCTCTTAGGCTTTCTGCCTCTTGTGCTGATCGTATATTTCGGCGTTTTGACTACGCTTCGTTCGAGAAATGTATTTTTGTTTTTTGTCAGCATTTTCTTCTATTCGTGCGGAGATGTAAAATATCTCGCGCTGATACTTCTGTCGATATTTGCAAATTTTAACTTTGGACGGCTGATCGCGCACAGCGAGAACGAACACTTTCGGCGCGCAATGCTGATAATTTCGGTCGTTTTTGATCTCGGTATGCTCGGCATATTCAAATACCTCGGATTTGCGGTAAAAATATTTAATTATTTGCCGATTGCGTCGCTTCCCGCTGTTGAGATCGCTCTGCCGCTCGGCATATCGTTCTTTACGTTCCAATCTATGTCGTATGTGATCGACGTATATCGCCGCGAGGTAGACTGCCAGAATGATTTCCTGTCATTAGGCCTGTATATCTCGTTTTTTCCGCAGCTTGTAGCCGGACCGATAGTAAGATATTCAACTGTCGCCGGAGAGATAGCTTCGAGGCGCGAGAGTTTCGATGACTTTTCAACCGGCGCTTGCCGCCTGATAATCGGACTTGCCAAGAAGGTGATCTTGTCGAATCGCCTCGCGATAATCGCCGACGCCGCATTCGACGGCTCGGTGGGCGGAGCGGCGGCTTTTGTCGGAGCGCTTGCTTATATGCTTCAGATATATTTCGATTTTTCGGGATATTCGGATATGGCTATCGGAATGGGACGGATGTTCGGATTCCATTTTGACGAAAACTTCGATTATCCGTATGTGTCATCGAGCGTCACGGAGTTTTGGCGCAGATGGCATATCTCGCTCGGAACTTGGTTCAGAGATTATCTATACATTCCTCTCGGCGGTTCTCGCGTTACAAAGCCGAGACTTATATTCAATCTGTTTGTCGTCTGGACGGCAACGGGACTGTGGCACGGCGCGTCGTTTAATTTTGTGCTTTGGGGAATCATGTTCTTTGTTTTGCTGTCGATCGAAAAGCTGACGGGTTTTCCGAAAAAGGCTGCCGAAAACAAGGCGCTCAAGGCTGTGGGAATCGTTTACACTCTTATAGCGGTGTATTTCGGTTGGATACTGTTCAGATGCGAAAATCTCGGAGCTACAGCCGAGTACATAACGAATATGTTTGATCTTTCGGATTCGTCGGGCGATGTATTTATAAAATTGCGCGATAATGCCTATTATTTAATTTTCGGCATAATATTTGCTTTGCCCGTTGCCAAGCTCCCGAAGCTGTTTGCGGAGCGATTGAGCCGAGGTGGTCATGAGCGCACGGTAAGAGTATATAACGCTGTTTCGACAATAATATATCCAATCGTGCTGATGTCGCTGTTTGTGATCTCTCTTGCGTTTTTGGCAAAGAGTACGTATAATCCGTTTATATATTTTAACTTCTGATCTTAAGTCACTGATATGCTAAGGAGGAACTGCTTTGGCAAAATTAAAGCATAAAATAACCGCGATATTGCTTTTGATAACTATATTTTCTCTCGCGGTTTTGTATATCTTTTCGGAGCGAGATTCGTTCAAATCCGCGCTTCTTGATGCGCCGCTCGGAGATAAATACGATTCGGTAGCCGGAATCTACGAAAACGATCTGCCGCTTATGAACGGATTTGTAAATATTTGGGGCGGACTTCAAAGCGCTATGAACGTAAAGCTTTTCGACGACGCCGAATACGGATATATAGCGCTTGATAATAACGGAATGCTTCATTTTCCGGTCGGTCGCAGTAACGTTGACGACGAGCTTGCCGCAACGATAGCGCTTAAAGACAGGCTTACTGATATTGGCGTGGAGTTTGCATATATACAGCTTCCCGCGAAAAATATTAAGG
This sequence comes from uncultured Lachnospiraceae bacterium, assembly GCA_964466545.1. Taxonomy (GTDB): domain Bacteria; phylum Bacillota; class Clostridia; order Oscillospirales; family CAG-272; genus CAYXNQ01. Next base: position 8,135 of record CAYXNQ010000054.1, read on the forward strand.
GCTATACCGTACTTCCGGACGGGGCTACCGTTATGACGAATGAAAATGTTGATGATTTTCTCGCGGGTTTAAGCAGTGCGAATATTAATACATTCGACATTCGCGGCAGGCTGTCTGATTGGCAACTTGATTACAGCGAGATGTTTTACAAGAGCGATCATCACTGGACTACGCGCGCTGCTTTCGAGGCGTTTCGCGACACTCTTTCGTATCTCAACGAAACATTCGGGTATGCCCTTGACCGCGGATATTACGGAGATATATCAAATTACAATGTAACGCTTATGGAACAATCGTTTCTCGGCTCGCAGGGACGTCGTGTTGGCAGATTTGTTACGGGACTTGACGATTATACGTTTATATCGCCGAAGTTTGCAACGTCGTTCACCGTGACCGACGGGATCGGCGGATATGTATTTGAAGGCGATTTCGATACGGCGATAGTGCGCCGGCACATATTGACGGATAGTGATTACACAACAAACCGTCATGCGGCGTATTTTGAGTGGGATTACGGCAATTTGCGTATTGAAAATCATAATTCGCAAAACGATCTGAAGATATTGCTTATAAAAGATTCGTTCTCGCTTCCGTATGCTGCGTTTCTTTCAAATTGCATCAGCGAGCTTCACATGATAGATATGCGCGAAGGTGGCGCGATTAATATTGCAGAGTATTGCGAAACTTGGGGAATAGACGTCGTGCTTCTTGCGTATAATCCCGGCGTATTTGACGGTGTGATGTTCAATTTTAATTAACAACGATATAAATTTGCAGAGGTGACATAAATTGGGAAGCAGAGATCTGCAGGTCCTCGAAAAGAGAATACGAGAGGGAGAACAGCGCGAGGCGCGAGAAAAACGAAAGCAACTGAAGCAACGCATTAAGAGTGAAAGAGTGAGTTTCTTCAGCGATTTCAAAAAATTCATTACTAAGGGAAACGTGCTTGATCTCGCCGTAGCCGTCGTTATAGCGACTGC
>CAYXNQ010000055.1:0-9106 GCA_964466545.1 uncultured Lachnospiraceae bacterium
AACGTGCGTTGAAACAAAAATTCGCAATATTCGCTTGAATATACGTTAGATACGTAAGACTTTATCTCGTCTATACTTTGAAATTCCGCGTCCTCGCTGACAGGGAAGTATGCAAGATCTTCAACCGAAACTCCGATAGCCGCCGCAAGAAAATTTACGTACAGACCGTCCTCATCGTAAGGCAGACCCTTTCCGAAGCATACTTCATTTACGGTATACGATCTTTCAATAAGATTTCTCGCCGCTGTCATTACCTCTTTTTCCGACGAGACCTCGGCGCATGATGTGAATACAGACGACGACAGAACCGCGGAGATCAAAATAACAATTGATATTATTTTTTTCATAAACAACGTCGATCCTTTCCTGTGATCTGCTTTATGATCAAATCTCGTCGTCTGCTTCATCTGAGATAAGTTCTTCCTCGTCCTCATCGGCTTCATCGGAAATTGCAGCTATCTCTATTTCCGCGCCGCTTGAGATATCGGTTCCGCGAGCTTCTTCAGCCGCTTCCTCGGCGTCCTTCTCGCTCTTTGCAAGTGCAAAAGAAACGATACGCGATCCTTCGGCAAGTCTCATTACTATTACGCCGCCAGCGCTTCTTCCGTAAATCGGAATCTCGTCAGACGGAGTACGTATCATCTGACCGTCGTCAGTTATGAGCATGAGATCGTCTCCGCGCGAAACGACCGCGATTCCGGCAAGATATCCGGTCTTATCGGTAATATTATGGCAAATAACACCCTTGATGCCGCGTCCCTTTGCGTCGAAAGCGGAAGGCTCCATGCGCTTTCCGAAGCCACCTTCGGTGATCGTAATGAGCTTATGCTCATTTTCCCATTCCGCGTCGCACGATATCATTGCCGCTCCGACAACATAATCACCGTCCTCAAGCTTGATCGCACGCATAGCTCCGGCAGTTCTGCCGTGGCACATTACGAGTCTTTCGGGGAATCGAGCCGCAATTCCGTTATGCGTTGCGATTATAACGTCATCAACGCCTCTCGTGCGTGCAACAAATATAAGCTCGTCTCCGTCCGTGAGATTTATCGCTATCTTTCCGCCCTTGCGCTGATATGCAAATTCGGAAAGCGGAGTTCTCTTGATCCTTCCGTATTTCGTTATCATTACGAGATATTCGTCATCGCCGAATCCGTTTATGCTGAGAGTTGCGGTAACTTTTTCACCGCTTTTCAGCTCAAGCAGATTCATAACATGAGTGCCCTTTGCGGTACGCGACGCTTCAGGAATACGGTATGCCTTTCCCGAATGAACGATACCGCTGTTCGTAAACATCAGCATGAGCGAATGGCTGTCCGCAACGATGACCTGCTCGATATAATCTTCTTCCTTTGTCGACATTCCTATAATGCCCTTGCCGCCGCGTCTCTGAGCTGTGTAGGTATCCGCCGGAACGCGCTTTACATATCCGCCGTGCGTGATCGTAATAACGCAGTGATGACGGTCTATAAGATCCTCGTAAAGTATCTCGTCCTTTGCCTCGACAAGCTCCGTTCTTCTGTCATCTCCGTATTTGTCGCGGATCTCCGTCATTTCGTTTCTGATTATCTCGCGGATCTTTCCTTCGTCTGCAAGTATTGCCTTAAATTCGGCTATCATTCCGTAAAGCTCGTTAAGACGCGCCTCTATCTTATCTCGTTCAAGACCGGTAAGTCTGCCGAGAGTCATGCTGACTATCGCCTGAGCCTGCTCGTCTGTCAGAGAGAAACGCTTCGATAGATTGAGCTTCGCGTCTGCCGTATCCGACGACGAACGGATTATGTGTACAACCTCGTCGATATTATCTATCGCAATCTTATAGCCCTCATATATATGAGCTTCCTTTTCGGCTTTGTCAAGATCGAATTTTACGCGCCTTGTTATGACGTCCTCTTGGAACGTAATATAATACGAAAGCAGATCCTTAAGCGGAAGCACCTTAGGCTCGCCGCCTACAAGCGCGAGCATATTTATCGCGCAGGTATCCTGCATTTGCGTATATTTGTAAAGCTGATTCAGTATGATCTGACCGTTTGCGTCACGGCGATACTCGATAACGATGCGCATACCGTCTCTGCCGCTCTCGTCGCGTATTTCGGTTATGCCCTCGATCTTCTTATCTCTGACCTGTGCCGCCATCGCCTCGATCAGCATACTTTTGTTTACCTGATACGGAATCTCACTTACGATGATGCGACGCTTTTCTTCATCGACCGTTGCCTTCGCACGAACGATAACTCTGCCTCTGCCGTTCTTGTATGCCTCGATTATTCCGGAAGCACCGTAGATAGTTGCGGCGGTAGGGAAGTCGGGGCCCTTGATATACTGCATTATTTCGCCGAGCGTAGCATCGGGATTATCCATAAGATACAGCGTACCGTCTATTACCTCACGAAGATTGTGTGGCGGAATATTTGTAGCCATACCTACGGCGATACCGACAGAGCCGTTTACAAGTATATTCGGAAATCTTGACGGGAGCACTTCAGGCTCGTCAAGCTGATTATCGAAGTTTTTGTTCCATTTGATTACGTTTTTATCAATATCGCGAACAAGCTCGTCCGCTATTTTAGACATTCTCGCCTCTGTATAACGGTATGCAGCAGCGCCGTCGCCGTCTACCGAGCCGAAGTTACCGTGTCCTTCGATAAGCGGATATCTGAGCGAGAACGGCTGAGCCATTCTTACCATAGTTCCGTATACCGCTTGGTCGCCGTGCGGATGATAACGTCCGAGAACGTTACCAACGGTCGTAGCGGATTTTCTGAACGGCTGAGAATGAACGAGTCCGTCCTCGTACATTGCGTAAATGATTCTTCTCTGACCGGGCTTCATACCGTCTCTGACGTCGGGAAGCGCGCGAGATATTATTACCGACATGGAATACTCAAGAAACGCCTGCTTAACGCGGGTCTCCATATTTATCGGTACTATTTTCTGATCAGGAAACGAAAGATCGGGCTTTTCCGACTTTTTGTCCTTTATATCCATTTTTTCCTCCGTTTGCGTGCGGAAAAATTCCGCGCCGCCTCGATGTCCGATTCATTTCAAATGAATACAGGCAGCGTTTTCAGTTATGATTTTTTTGTAAGATGCTTCGCAGCTTCATCTGCCGCAAGCCTCATCGACGCTTCCGCGTCGTATTTGCAAATATTCAAATATCCGTGAAGAAACGCGGCAAGATAAACGTCTCCCGCTCCCTTCATATCGACGATATCGCCGCAATTTACCGGCCGTGCCTTTACGTGCGTTACGTTGCCGTTATGCGCAAATATCGCGCCGTCTTTTCCGAGAGTTTCGAGAATTATCGTATCCGTTTTCTCCGAAAATCGCTTCACGAGATCTATATTTTCTTCGATAGAAGCTGTCTTTCCGATCAGAGCTTCAAGCTCGCTTCTGTTGGGCTTTATCAGATCAGGCAATATATCGCCGAATACCGCGTTTTCGAGAGCTTTTCCGGAAGTATCAAGACAAACGAAAGCGCCGCGTGATTTTGCCGCCGATATTATTTTCGGATAAACGTTATGAAGCTCGCCTCTCGGAAGGCTTCCGCCTATGATAACGCAATCTCCTGCGCTTACGTCGAGCTTTGATATGATTTCCTCCGTCACAGCTTCCGGATCTTCGATATAAGCGCCCGCCTCGTTCAATTCAAACTGACCGTTTGAAAACCTCAGCGTCGTATTATTTCTGATATTTCCAGAAAAATACACAAGAGAATGATCTATACCGTCTGCTGACAGCATCTTGCTAAAGCAATCGGCGTCGGCATTTCCGCAAAGCGCGATTGCAATGCAATCTTCACCGAGAGCCGTAAGCTCTCTCGCGGAATTAATTCCCTTACCGCCGGCTCTTATGACAGTCGTATCCGTTCTGACAGTGGCGTCAGGCATTATCGGAAGCGAACCGTCCGAGAAAGCGAGCCTGTCAAACGCCGGATTGAGCGTAACGGTAAGAAATCTCATATATCGAGATTCTCCACGTATTTTGCGTTTTTCTCGATAAATTCACGTCTCGGATCTACGTTATCTCCCATAAGGGTAGAGAATATCTCGTCGCACATCATCGCGTCGGCTATATCTACTCTGAGTATTGTTCTCGTCGCCGGATCCATGGTTGTTTCCCACAGCTGATCGGCGTCCATTTCTCCGAGACCTTTATATCTTTCGGCTTTAACTCCGACAGTTCCCAGCTCTGTGATTATCTCGTCGCGCTCGGCGTCGGAGAATGCGTATTTTTGACGTTTTCCTTTATATATCTTATATAGCGGCGGACGCGCAAGAAATACGTGGCCGTCGTCTATAAGCTTTCTCATGTGTCTGAAGAAGAAAGTGAGCAAAAGCACCTGAATGTGCGAGCCGTCTACGTCGGCATCCGCCATAATTATTATCTTGCCGTATCTGAGCTTGCTTATATCGAAATCCTCACCGATACCGCAACCAAGCGCCTGCACTATAGGTATTATCTGCGTGCAGGAATATACTCTGTCAAGGCGGGCCTTTTCTACGTTCAGCACTTTACCGCGAAGCGGAAGTATCGCTTGGAATTTGCTGTCGCGTCCCGTCTTTGCGCTTCCTCCCGCGGAGTCTCCCTCTACGAGATACAGCTCTGTAAGCTCGGCTCTTCTTTCCTGACAGTCGGCAAGCTTTCCCGGCAGAGTGCTTCCTTCAAGCACGCTCTTTCTTCGCGTAAGCTCGCGAGCCTTTCTCGCAGCCTCTCTCGCTCTCAAAGCGGCGATCGTCTTTTCGATTATTGCCTTTGCCGCCGCCGGATTTTCCTCAAGATATTCCGAAAGCTTCGCCGTTACGATTCCGTCAACTATACCTCTTACCTCGGAATTTCCGAGCTTCGCTTTTGTCTGGCTCTCAAACTGAGCGTCGGGGAGCTTTACAGATACAACGGCTGTAAGTCCTTCGCGAGTATCCTCGCCCGAAAGATTCTTATCGCTGTCCTTCAGCGCGCCGGTTTTTCTCGCGTAATCGTTGATTACTCGCGTGAGAGCGCTCTTGAAGCCGACCTCGTGAGTTCCACCGTCTATCGTGGACATATTATTTGCAAAGGTTATGATGCTCTCGTTATAGCTGTCGTTGTACTGCATCGCGACCTCGGCTATAATATCGTCCTTCTCGCACTTCATATATATAACGTCGGGATTAATAAGTCCGACGTGCTTCATCTGATTGAGGTGCTCTACATACGATCTGATACCGCCCTCATAGCAAAGATCCGCTTCGGGAAATGTTCCGTCGCCATTCGGCTCTCTTTCGTCACGTATGGTTATCCTGATTCCCGCGTTCAGAAACGCCTGCTCTCTCAGACGGTTCAGTATCATATCATAATTGAATTTTATATCGTCGAATATATCAGCATCGGGCTTAAAGCGCACAAAAAGTCCGTGCTTTCCGTCCGAATCGCCCTCACAGTGAAATTCTCTGACGATATTTCCGCGCTCAAAGCGCATAGTGTATCTTTTTCCGTCGTAGCAGTTATCGACCTCAAGCCATTCCGATAGCGCGTTTACGACCGATGCGCCGACTCCGTGAAGACCGCCCGCAATCTTGTATCCCTTTCCGCCGAATTTTCCGCCTGCGTGAAGTATGGAAAAAACGACCTCAAGCGTAGGTCTGCCGACCTTATGCATTTGGCTCGGAACTCCGCGGCCGTTATCCTGTACCGACACGCTTCCGTCCGGATAAAGCACGACTCCTATCGTATCGCACCTGCCCGCCATCGCCTCGTCGATCGAGTTGTCAACTATCTCCTCGATCAAGTGATGCAGACCGCGCGTGGAAGTCGTACCGATATACATACCCGGTCTTTTTCTTACCGCCTCAAGTCCCTCAAGCACCTGAATATCGTTTTCGTCGTAAGAATCGCTTCGGTTGCTTATATCCGAGTTTTCACCGAGATCGACGATGTCGCTCGTATCTACGTCAGGTAGATCCTGAGCCTGCGCGACATCTGTCTCGTTTTCGTTTATTTCAAGCTTATCGCCGTTTTCTATCATTAAATAAACCTCTGTACTTTCTTTTGCTGTGCGATCTTAGTATTTGTTGACGCGCTTTGAAAGACGTCCGGACGATATATGTGAGAATATCACTTTTTCGCTTTTTTTCGATTCGAGAAGCACAAACGAGCGGGGAAGATCGTCGCCCGCCGAGGACGTCGCTCCTATGCTTTCGCATCTTTTCAAAAAATTCTGCGTATCTGTCGGAGTTATCGCTCCGTCAAGATCGAATATTCCTATAACGTCGGCGTCGCGCACCGTGATGTCAGCGCCTATATGAATAAACATCAGTTTTCGACTCCGCGCGTCGGCATTATTCCGAATTTGAAGTTGATCTTGGATTCGCTTTCCGGATCGTGACCGCCATCGGCCTCAGTAATACTCATGACCATAAGCGGATTATTCGTCTTCAGAACTACCGTTACCGTTCCGTCCGGACAAGCGCGCATAGCCTCAAGAAGATATTTACAGTTGAAGAATATCCTCAGTCCGTCTCCGTCAAGTGATATCGGTATCTCCTCGTAAATGCTTCCGTCGCTCGACGACGATGACATCTTCAAAACGTCGCGCGTAAATTCGAGCTTAAGCGAGGTCTTGCTTCCGAGCTTTTCCGCGGCAATTATCGAAGCGCGCTCAAGCGCGGACTTAAACGCGTCCGCATTTACGAAAGCCTTGTTTTTCGCGTCATCGGGAATTATCTTTTTATAATCTATATATTCGGAATCTATCATACGTGTAAAATACGTAAATTCTCCGACTACGAATATAATGTGCTTTCTCGCGATTATTATTGTAACGTCGTCCTCCGTATCGCGCACGTTGCGAAGCAGCTCCGAAAGAAGCTTAGTCGGAACGATCACTTTTGCATCCGGTGCAGACTGATCAAGCTCGGTATCTGCGATGGCGAGTCTGTTTCCGTCACAGCCTACGCAGGTGAATTTTCCGTTTTCGATATTCATGTAAACGCCGTTGAAGGCTGCGCGCGGATCGTTAACGGCGGTGGAAAATGCCGTTGTCGTTATAAGCGAACGCAGAACGTATTGCGGCATGGTATACCGTCTGTCTCCTATGAACGCAGGAAGCAGTGGAAATTCTTCGCCGCGTACTGCGTTGATCTCAAACGATGAGCTTCCGCCTTCGATCTTAACTCTCAGTTTTTCGTCCGCAGTCAGCATTATATCGCCTTCCGGCATAGATCTGATTATCTGAAGCAGACGCGAGGTATCGATTATAAGACTTCCTTTTTCAAATATCTTGCAATCGATATACGTCTGTACTCCTTTTTCGCCGTCATACGCGCAGATCATGCATTTTTCCGGCATATCATCTGCGGGAAAATTCAAAAGAACGCCGCCGGCATATGCCACGGTATTTTTTCCGGCTGCGATGCCCGATGCCGGAGTAAGCGCGCCGATAAGATCTTCTTTATTGAAAATAACCTTCATAAATATTACTCCTGACTGCCGCGTGTTTGTATTTTCAGCGGCGGAATGTAAAAATGATTATATATAGTAAATATATAAAATATAATAATTGTAGCAGTAGGTGCAGTAAGGGGTGTTGAAACCGCTCAAAACTGAGCTAAACCAAGCTTTTCGTGAGATAAATTAAAATAATCGCAAATAGATCGGTATACTTTGGTTTTAGAAAATGCTTTGACGGATTGTTGAAAACCCGATCTTGTCTGTTTGAAGCGGTCGATTTTGCGAAATTTTCGTGGTGCGGCAAATTTTCAACAGGACTTGGTGAAAACTTTGCGTTTGAAACGGTAACAGAAATTACGTCCGAACAAGTAATTGCCGAGAGTTTTCAAAACGTCGATTTCAACATTTTCATATGCCGTGGATAAACGTCGGTGAGATATGCGAAATGTATTTGCTCTTAAAGGGTTTTCACGATTTTTTATCCGCAACTCAATATCGCGAAATCGTCGCGTTTTCAAAGCATATTTTGAGGTTTTCAACAGGTTTTTCATCAGGCTGTTGAAAATCCATGAAAACCGTATCCGGCTTACGATTTTACCTCGCGTATTATCTCGCTGATTTCGCTTTCCGCGTATGCGTCCTCCTCGATCATGTGCTCCGCTGTTGAAATATTGCTGTGTATCGTAGCATGATCTCGATTGAATATCTGTCCTATTTCGGGAAGCGATAGAGGCGTCAGCTTTCTTATTATGTACATCGCGTAGTTTCGCGGTATTCGGATATCTCTCGTTCTCTTGGTTCCGATAAGATCGTCTTCAGAAACTCTGAAATGCTCTGCGGTTATTTTAATGATCTTGCTTACGGTATCGCTTACCGGCTCCGTGTCTCTCAAATATTCCGGGACGGAAGATTTTACAAGCTCAAGAGTTATATCCGTGCCTTTAAGAAATGCGATAGCCGAAAGCTTTTTAATAACTCCCTCGATCTGTCTTACGTTTGATTTCAGATTGTCGGCAAGGAACTGAAGGACCTCTTTCGATATATCAAGGTCGAGAGAATCTGCTTTCTTTTTCAGTATGGCAAGTCTCAGCTCGAGATCCGGCGGCTGTATATCCGCCAGAAGTCCGCATTCAAATCTGCTCTTTATCCTGTCCTCAAGCGTGAGCATTTCCTTCGGCGGTCGGTCAGACGTCAGGATTATCTGCTTGTGATCCTCGTAAAGAGCGTTGAACGTATGGAAAAATTCCTCCTGCGTAGATACCTTTCCGGCGATAAACTGTACGTCGTCGATGAGAAGCATATCCGCGCGGCGATATTTTTCGCGAAAGGCGGGAGTTGATTTTGTTGATATTGCTTCGACGAGCTGATTCGTAAATTCCTCGCCCTTTACGTAGATTATATTCGTTTCCGGCTTGTCGGCGAGAATCTTGTTTGTAATCGCGTACATCAAATGAGTTTTTCCGAGTCCGCTCTGACCGTAGATGAACAGCGGGTTATAAGCTCCGGCGGGCTTTGCGGCTACGGCTACGGCGGCGGCGTGAGCAAATGAATTTGACGAGCCGACTATGAAATTGTCAAAGGTATAATCGGCGTTATACGACAGCCGTCTTTCTCCGCCCTCGAAGGTGTTGAGATACGACGGCTCGTCGCCTATGCGCAATTCGTCGATAGCTTC
>CAYXNQ010000056.1:0-9075 GCA_964466545.1 uncultured Lachnospiraceae bacterium
TTGAAAATTTAGAGGAAAAAGAACGAGCTTTAAATTTATTGATGGTTAATCAGACCGGCAGAATGTTTGAATTTACAAAAAGCACGATGGATGCTGTTACGGTAATTAAAGTCGAGTTAAAAGATTACACTGCAAAGGCTCGAATGAAGCAATCTTAACAATTTCAGTTTGCAGGTATCTTTTCACTCTACCGACGGTTTACTTCTCCTCACTAAACCGACGGTATGTGTACTTTAAGCGTGATAGCGATTATACTGTATGCGAAAGGAGGCAGATCATGGACCAAACGAAGATCGGAAAGTTCATTGCCGAGTGCAGAAAGCAAAAAAATTTAACGCAAATTCAGTTAGAGGAAAAGCTCGGAATTACCGACAAAGCAATATCAAAATGGGAGCGCGGTCTGTCATTGCCCGACTCCTCGATAATGCTTGAACTTTGTGGTATTCTCGGCATCACCGTAAATGATCTATTAAGTGGGGAGGTAATTACAATGGATAATTACAACAAAGAATTGGAAAAGAACTTGCTTGAAGTAATAAAGCAAAAAGAACAGGCAGATAAACAATTACTGTCTCTGGAAATGTTTGTAGGCTATATGGTTTCAATCATATTCATATCGCTCGTATTCGTTGCCTCGTTTGTCCAAATGGCAGCTTGGTCAAGGGTAATTCTAATTGTCATAGGCTTGATTCTGTTTGCGGTAGGCGTCAGCTTTGCGATCAGAATCGAGCAAACGGCGGGCTACTACGAGTGCGCCGAATGCGGATACCGATATGTTCCATCATACAAAAGTGTTCTTATATCAGCTCACAAAGGCAGAACAAGACATATGCGTTGTCCGAAATGCCATAAAAGGTCTTGGCAGAAAAAAGTGATAAGCAAGGAATAAAATCACATCTCAAAATATTGTAGCGGAAAACACCGTAGAAATACGGTATTTTTTGTTATCCGCAAATCTTAATCTATAAAAACGGCACAAATGATTTGTGAGATATTGAACGTACAGACCGCAAGCAAGCGCAGGACCTATACGAAAAGAAAAACAGTGAAGCATCGAAGATACTTCACCATTCATTATCCGGTCGCTTCAACCGAGCGCCTGTTTCCCTATTTCCGTATTTTCTTTATTATCTCTATTGCCTCCGGCGGAACAGCTCCGTCGAGTGAGCAGCCGTACTTTATGAGATCGCGGCAATACGTACTGCTGATCGCGGACAATTCCGGCTTAGACGTTAATATGATCGTTTCCAAAGAAGGATCGAATCTACGCATAATGTCCGCCAGCTTTGCTTCGTAATCGTAATCGACCGCACCGCGAGCGCCCTTTACAATAAATCTGATTCCGTTTTCCTTTGCAAAATCCGACGCCAAGCCGCCGTACAGACAGGCACGTATCTCCTTGCCGGTCGCCTGAGATGCGGCAGAGCATACAGCCGTCAGCATATCAAGGCGCTCGCTCGGACTAAACATCCCGCCGCCATGCGAATTTTTCTCTGTATTGGCGAAAATAACGGCGTATACTTTATCAAACATCTCGGCGCTTCTCAAGATCAAGTCCAAATGACCGACAGTCACCGGATCGTAGCTTCCGGGAAGCATCACCGATCTGCAATCTCTCATATCACTCATCGGCATTTTTCTCAAGCAAGGTAATGCGCGCTCTACCGTATTCGGCGTTGCGCCTGATCCTGTAATACGCCTCAAGCTCCGCGTTTTCATCGAATACTACCGATCTCGCAACGGCGGTCTCAGCAATCTCACGCTCTGCGGGCTTGCGCGGGCGCGCCTTTCCGCTCGGAAGGACTTCGCTCTCGCACACTACAACACCGTAATCCGAAAGTATATCGTATTTCATTATAAGCTCAAGCGCGTGCGGAATCAGCCCTTCCTTGTACGGCGGATCGAGGATTATTATATCATATTGCTCGCGTCCCGCTGCTCCTTTGAGAAATGCTGCAAAATCCGAAACGGAAATACGGCATTTATCGAATAGCTTGGTCTTTTTTGCGTTTTCGATTATCACATTCACCGCGTCTCTGGAACTGTCAAGCATCGTAGCCTTGGCAGCTCCTCGGCTGACGGCTTCGAGCCCCATTTGTCCGCTTCCGGCAAAAAGGTCCAGCACACGTCTGCCCTCAAGCTCGAATTGTAATGCGGAAAATACCGCTTCCTTGACCTTTTCCGTCGTCGGTCTTGTCGCCTCTCCGTCAAGAGTGATAAGATTCGTTCCCTTTGCACTTCCGGTAATTATTCTCATATTAACTCCAATTTGTGTTATTTCGATTATCACTTGCCGCTTCCCGCGCTGTCGGCAAAATATGCAACTATATTTTCGGCGTCACGCTCGCTTATGCCGCTTATTGCGGTAAGCTCCTCTTTTGAAGCCGCGCGTATCGCCGTAATACTCTTAAAATGCGCGAGTAGTTTCTTTGCTTTTGTCGGACCTATGCCGTCTATCTTTTCAAGCGACGAGGTGCGCAATGTCTTCCGCTTAGCGCCGCTCATTTTAGATACTGTAAAGCGGTGTACTTCTTCCTGCAATGAATATATAAACCTGAACACCTCGCCGTCGCGTGCTATCGAAAGCTCGGCGGATTCGGTAGTAAGCGTTCTGGTTTTATGATGGCTGTCTTTTACCATTCCGAAAACCGGAATGTCATATCCGCGTTCGGCAAGCGCGCGCTTTATCACTCCGACGTGTGCTTCTCCGCCGTCTAACAATATAAGATCGGGGGGAGCGCTAAATCCGGCGTCATCTCCGCCTATATGAGACATTCTTCTCAGCACGGCTTCACGCATTGCCGCATAATCGTCAGGTTGATCGAGAAAATCTATACGGAACACGCGGTAGTCGCTCTTTTTCAGCTTGCCGTTTTCCGCGACGATCATTCCGGCGGTAATGTGCTCGCTTCCGAGATTCGATATATCCCAGACCTCTATGCGCTCCGGCAATACCTCAAGTGAAAGCTGACGAGCTAGAGAAAACAGAAGTCTTTCGCTCTTATCGCGCTCACGGGCTTCAAGCTCGGCATGATGGACCGCGTCGCGCTTTGCCATGAGACATAGCTGCCCCGCGTCTCCGCGCATGGGAATCTTCACCTTAACGCTGCGATGCGCACGGCTTTTGAAAAATTCCGAAAGCAGAGCAAGATCGCTTGGCGAAATATCAAATCCCAGCCATATCTCGCGAGGTATATACTCCCTTTCCCGATACAATGCCGTAATAAACGAGATTATCGGAAGCTCGTCTTCCGCCGTCTGCTCGGCAATCACACATGGCTCGCCGCTACCGGCAAAGCCACCCGTGATCTCATCTGAGCCGAATATAAAATAATCGCTGTCGGAGATCATGCCGCCTCGGATATAAAGAATAGCTCCGCAATCTCTGCCTTCAAAGCTCGACATCGCGATAACGTCACACTCAAGCTCGGGAGCGCCGACCGTTTTTTGCTTTTCTCCGACCTTGCGCAAAGCCTCGATACTGTCACGGCATCGCGCCGCTTCCTCGAACAGAAGCTCCTCCGCGCAATAATTCATTCGTTCTTCAAGCTTGGATATCGCACTGCGCCAGCCACCCTTGAGCATGGCGACGGCGCTTTTGATGATCTCCATATATTCGTCGTGCGATACGTCGCCAGCGCACACGCCAACGCACCGTCCTATCTGCTTGTATATGCACGGGCGCTCCTTGCCTATATCGCGCGGGAATTTGCGCGAGCAGGAAGGTATTCCAAGTGCGCGCTCTAAGGTCGCTATGACCGAATATACGACCGATGTGCTTGAGTACGGCCCGAAATACTCTGCCCCGTCGTCAAGGCGCGTGCGAGTCATACTGAGGCGCGGATACGGCTCTCCGAGCGAAAGCTTGATGTACGGATAAGATTTAGCGTCCTTCAGGCGAATGTTATATTTCGGCTTATGCTGCTTGATGAGCGAATTTTCAAGCGCAAGCGCTTCCATTTCCGTGTCGCAGGCAATAAATCGAAAATCCGCAACCGACGATGCCATGCGTTCGGTTTTTATATCGTGGCTTCCGTGAAAATACTGTGATACGCGGTCGCGCAAATAGCGCGATTTACCGATATAAATAATGCTTCCGCAACGGTCGAGCATAATATATACTCCGGGAGAGTGCGGAAGCGCCGCCGCTTTGCTGCGCAAAGTCTCAATATCTCTCTCGATCAGGTTTTCTTCAGAGGGCAAATCGCCGCCTCCTTCCGCTCAAGCCCGATTAACAAAATCGAGCGAAGGCATAAGAATACACCGTCGCTCTGATTGGGCTTACGCCTCGTTTGATTTTGATTATATTTCCGCTCGACGCCGTGCGCTATCCGCAAAACACAGCTCGAACCAGCTCAAATTATTCGGTGAAACCTGTGTCGATAAGGGTAGCAAGACCTTCGAGAGCTTCAGCCTCGTCAACGCCGTCCGCCAGCAGAGTAACAGTCATTCCCTTAACGATTCCGAGAGAGAGAACTCCGAGAAGGCTCTTGGCGTTCACACGTCTGTCCTCGCGTTCAACCCAGATCGAGCTCTTATAGGAATTAGCCTTCTGAATAAAGAATGTGGCGGGTCTTGCATGGAGTCCCGCATTATTTTTTATAGTAACATCACGCGAAATCATAAATACGCTCCTGTGTCTTTCATTTATATACTGATATTATATCAAATCCCGGCATAAAAATCAATAGTATTTGTAACAAAAATTAATATAATTTTCATTTTTGGCGATTATTTGCTCTGCTCCGCAATTTGCTCACCACCGCGTCTACGACAGCGACGGTCTCCTCGCTCCGCATAACGAATGTGAGCGCGAAGTAACAGATTGCGCCAACGGCGATCGAAACGAAAAATCCGACAATGCTTTCACGAAACACAGTAAAATACATCGCGATGACCGCAATCCCCATCAGCGCGGCGCTTATTAACGACTTCGCCAGATCGAGAAGCTCATGCCGCGAGATCGCGGAAATACGGTTAAGCTTTGCGAATAACAAATTAAGCATACAGTTGAGCGCCATGGCTATGCTTGACGCAAGTGCAATTCCGGCGATTCCGAGCCTGTCGGCAAATATCGCCACAACGACCGTATTTGCGACCGTAGCGGCTATCGACGATATCATCGGAAACTTTTGCAGTTTTGAAGCAAAAAACGATTTTACAAGCACCTCGTTCACCGCCATAAAAGGCATCCCTATTGTGAAACAGCGCATTGCCGTAGCGGTAAGCGCGGTATCTGCGGCAGTAAACTCGCCTCGCTCGAATATTATCGCGATAAGCGGCACCGCAAGAATCGCTATTCCGACGGCGATCGGCGCAATTATATATACAAGCAATCGGCAGGAAAGCTTCGTAAGACGTTCGCTTTCGTCGCGCTGCCCCATAGCTTCCGCCTTTGAAAATTTCGGGAACAGCAAATTAGTTGCCACAAACGAGAATACTCCCACTATGATCGTATACAATCTGTTGGAATATCCGAGAGCGGTTATACCGCGCCCGTTCTCGATACCGGACGCAAAACTTGTATTTATAGCCAGGCATATCGGCTGAGTCCATGAGCTTATAAGTATCGGGACCGCGCTTTTGAGCGATCTTATCAGGCTTTTATCCTTGAGCGAAAGGCGAAAACGATATCTGTATCCGAGCGCATATACCTTAGGAAGTTGTATTAGCGCTTGAGAAGCCCAGCCAACCAGCATAGCCACACCAAGTCCGATTATCCCGCAAACGCTCGACAGAGTGAACAAATACGCAACCATTATCGAATTTGATACAAGGCTGATCAGCGCGGGGATCATATATTCGCCCATTGATTGAAGTATCCCGACAAACACAAATGCGATCGAAGTAAAAACGATCATCGGAAACATTATTCGCGTGAGCGTAACGGCAAGCGAGCGCGTCTCCACCGTTATGCTCGGAGCAAGAATATCTACAAGCTGCGGCGCGAACACAGCTCCGGCAACGGCGACAATCGCGCTGAGAAGCACGATGACCGTCAGATATGAATCTGCAAATCCAAAGGCACGTTCCCTGCCGTCCGAAACCAACATCTCGTTAAAAACAGGGATAAACGCCGCGGTGACTACCCCACCGATAACGAGATCAAACAAAAGTATCGGCAATCGGCTTGCGGTTTCATAAGCCGTCGCTTCGATCCCCATTCCGTAATAATTGGCTATCAAGATATCGCGAAGCAATCCCATAGCTTTCGAGGCTATGATGATCGCCGCCATAAGCATCGCTGTTTTGAGCAGCTTGGCGTCGCTCGGCTGAGCAGACGGGGTTTTATTTTTCACGGTATATCTCCTCGGTAAATTCGATATATAGATTATACTGCCGCAATCCGAAAATGTCAAGCTATCCGCTTACGCACGGTCAGGCGCAGCATTCCAAGCTTCAGCATAAACGAAAATCACCGACATCGCTTTTGACGAGCCGGTGATTGTCTGCATATAATGAGAATTACTGAGCCGCTTCGACTATCTTTACGAATTTATCGGGCTTAAGAGAAGCACCGCCGATAAGTCCGCCGTCGATATCGGGCATTGCGAGAAGCGCGGCAGCGTTGCCGTCGTTCATGCTTCCGCCGTACTGGATAGTAAGCTGATCGGCAACGTCGTTATCGTAAAGTCCGGCTACGACTCCGCGGATCATACGGCAAGCTTCTTCGGCTTGTTCGGGCGTTGCTGTAAGGCCTGTGCCGATCGCCCAAACAGGCTCGTACGCAATTATAACGTTCTTGAGATCTTCACGGCTCACGCCTGCGAGATCAAGCTTAGTCTGCATAGATACGATCTCATCGGTAATTCCGGAGACACGCGCCTCATACAGCTCGCCTACGCAAAGTATGACCTTGAGACCTGCGGCAAGTCCTGCCTTAAGGCGTTTATTAACAGTCTCGTCGGTTTCGCCGAAATACTGTCTGCGCTCGCTGTGACCTACGATCACATATTCGGCTCCGGCTTCGAGAAGCATCGACGCGGATATCTCTCCGGTAAATGCTCCGTTTGCTTCAAAATGTACATTCTGAGCGCCGATCTTAACATTAGAACCTTCGGCTGCGGCTTTTGCTACCGCTATATCAACAAACGGCACGCAAAGAATAACTTCGCAACCGTTCTTGCCGCTCGTCAGCTCCGCGGTCTTTTCAACCGCGATCTTAGCCTCCGAGGGAGTCATATTCATTTTCCAATTGCCCGCAATGATAGCGGCGCGTTTTGCTTTATTCATAGAGCTCTCCGTTCTGCCGCCGAAGCGGCGCGATAATTAGAAAATCCGTTTCGATTATTTGTCTTCGAGGCAAGCGATGCCGGGAAGCTCAAGTCCCTCAAGGAATTCGAGCGACGCACCGCCACCGGTGGATACGTGAGTCATCTTATCGGCAAATCCGAGAAGCTCGACCGCAGCGGCAGAATCGCCTCCACCGATTATGGAGATAGCGCCGGAATCTGCAACGGCACGTGCGATGGAGCGTGTTCCCTCAGCGAACTTGTCCCACTCGGATACGCCCATAGGTCCGTTCCAAATAACAGTGCCGGCCTTCTTGATCTCGTAATTGTAGAGAATGATCGTAGCCGGTCCGATGTCAAGTCCCATATATCCGTCGGGAATATCCTCGGAATTTACGAACATATCGGTGCATTCGGGATCGTACTTGTCGCCTACATGGTTATCTACGGGAAGAAGAAGCTTAACGCCCTTAGCCTTAGCCTTTGCGAGAAGCTCGTTTGCAAGCTCCAGCTTGTCATCTTCGCAAAGCGATGTACCGATCTTGTGACCGCGAGCCTTGTTAAATGTATACGCCATTGCGCCGCCGATTATAAGAACGTCAACCTTGTCAATGAGGTTGTTGATGACGCCGATCTTATCGGAGACCTTTGCTCCGCCGAGAATAGCGACGAAAGGACGCTTGGGATTGGAAAGAGCCTCGCCCATTACGGAGATCTCCTTCTGGATCAGGTAACCGCAAACAGCGGGAAGATAATCGGCAACGCCTGCTGTCGAGGAATGAGCGCGGTGCGCCGTTCCGAAAGCGTCGTTTACAAAAATATCCGCAAGACTTGCGAGAGCCTTTGAGAATTCGGGATCGTTCTTTTCTTCTTCGGCATGGAAGCGAACGTTCTCAATAAGCATGACATCGCCGTTCTTGAGCGCGTCAGCCTTAGCGTGAGCGTCTTCTCCGATAACGTCGGAAGCGAGCGGAACATTTACTCCGAGAAGCTCGGAAAGTCTCTCGGCTACAGGAGCAAGCGAATACTTCATATCGAACTTACCCTTCGGTCTGCCCATATGCGAGCAAAGTATAACCTTCGCGCCATGCTCCATCAAATATTTGATCGTAGGAAGAGCGCCGACGATGCGCTTATCGTCGGTGATTTTGCCGTCCTTGAGCGGCACATTGAAATCACAGCGTGCGAGGACTCTCTTGCCCTCAACATTGATATCTTCAACAGTTTTCTTGTTGTAGACCATAATTTCCATCCTTAATTATATATAAATTATTTCTATACCACTGTATAATATAACACATTTTGGCACGATTATCAACAGTTTTTTTATTTTTTTTATTATTTTAGCGGCATGAACAAAATTGCAATAAAAATCGCGCTCGCCGCGGGTGATTATGATTGCTTCGTGCTATCTTACGGCGAGATCGCAGAAGATTATTAATTTTTTTCGCGAATACTCTTGACAAATCCGGAACTATACGATATAATATTCAAGAATGTTGCTGGTGTGGCGCAGGGGTAGCGCAATTGATTCGTAATCAATAGGTCGAGGGTTCAAATCCCTCCACCAGCTCCATAAGAAAAGGTCTGGCGCAATTGCATCAGACCTTTTTCTTTTTTCAAAAATACTCCGATAACAGTAGCGAAAATATTGAAAATTGCTGAATTTTGTGATAGTATAAATGCAACGATAAATTTGAATTTGTGAGGCTGGTTATGGGATTTATATCGTTCAATGAAAACTACTACCGAAGAAAGCTGGAAGAATATGAGAATATGATCCTTTCCTATGCAGATATCTATGAAGCAAAACAGCTCCTGAAGGTGCTGGACGATCTGACCG
>CAYXNQ010000057.1:0-9020 GCA_964466545.1 uncultured Lachnospiraceae bacterium
CGCGCCGACGGTGGTAGTTGCTCTTGTGACGGCGGTATTGCCGAAAAGTTTCAATATACGCATGGTCTGGCGTTCGATCGCTTCCATTGAACGAAGAAGCGGAGTCTTTTTATCGAGAGCTTCGCCGCCGTAGGAGCAGAATGCCGTCGGGATGCACAGGGTGCCTTCCTTCAGGAACGCATAGGAGTTCGGGTCCCAAGCGGTATATCCGCGCGCTTCAAATGTAGCTCTCAGGCCGCCGGACGGAAAGCTTGACGCGTCGGACTCGCCGCGCACGAGCTCTTTCCCGGAAAATTCCATGATAACTCTGCCGTTTTCGGTCGGCGATATAAAGCTGTCGTGCTTTTCGGCGGTCATGCCGGTCATAGGCTGGAACCAATGTGTATAGTGCGTTGCTCCGTGCTCGATAGCCCAATCCTTCATTGCGTTCGCGACGACATTGGCGACGTTGATATCGAGGTGGCGACCGTCGCGTATGGTCTTTTGCAAAGTATTGTAGGTCTCTTTGGGCAGGCGCGCCTTCATTACGGCGTCGTTGAATACCATACATCCGAAATTTTCAGCTATGACAGACATTCCGTATATCCTCGTAAAAATCAAATTTGATCTGCGGTAAATGCGGTCGGCGGAGGCTTAATTTCCCGCCATTGCGGCATTTATCGAATATTCATTACATTATACTATATTCCGAAATATTTGTCAATATTTTGTACTTTTGAGCATTAAATTTTTGCCTGCTTGCGTATACGTCGGGCGTATGATATAATTGATGTTGAAGATATTGCCGTAGTCCGAGCGCTTGACGGCTTTCGCGAAAATGTCCGTGAGGCGAGGGTGTTTGCGGCGTCGAAGCGTAATCTATGATAAATATAATTATTGATAATGCGGGAGCGAATTATTCTTTTGCATTTTGATAAAAAAGCAAAAAACGGGTGAGTGTTTTCTCTGCTTTCGAGCGACTAAGTGTGAAAGATTAAGAAAACTCTTTGTTTGGCAGATATTACCGAAAGGAACAGGGCATTATGACAGATGTAGGGCATGACCGCGGCGTGCTTTACTACAGGCGTTTTCTTGAGGGAGACGAGACTGCTCTCAGGGATATTATCGAAATATATTCCGATGGACTTCTTTATTACATAAACGGCTTTATAGGCTGTTTGCCGTACAGCGAGGAGGTGCTATCGGATACGTTTCTTCAGCTTGTGGTCAAAAAGCATAATTTTAAGGAGGAGGCGTCCTTCAAGACGTATTTGTACGCTATTGCGCGCAACAAGGCGTTTGATTTTGTGCGGCGCATGAAAAGGCGAAGGCTCGTTCCGCTTGAACAGATCGAGTCGCTTTCGGGAGATGAGGCGCTGCTTTGCGAAAGGATAATTCGCGAGGAGCGGGCGCACGAAGTACACGAGGCTATGGCCGAGCTGAACGAGCGATACAGAGAGGTGCTTTATCTTTCATATTTTGAGGAGCTTTCCGTGTTTGGAGTAGGAAAGGTCATGGGAATTAGCCGCAAGCAGACGGAAAATCTGCTTTATCGCGCGAGGCTATCGCTTAAGGAAAAGCTGATCGCGCGAGGATTTGACGGGGCGTTTTAGGCGATATGGAGGAAATATGAGATCGTATGATGAAATTTACAGTGATGTAATGGAAAAAAACAAAAAGCGGAAGGCTTTGCGGCGCTCGAGACAACGAGTGACTGCCGTTTGCGCGGGCGTTCTTGCGGTGTTGATCGCCGTGCCGTCGAGTATTTGGTGGATCGCGAAGCGAAACGAGCCGAATGACAACGGTAAGCTTCCGACCTATGTTGCCGGATACGGAGAGTTATATGACGCGCTCAAGCTGATACTTGCCGAAGGCGACGTCGCGGACGATATTTTAGACGGTACTCCGGAAATTGATATGGAGCCCGAGGGGGGCGGGGAAGTCGAGCGCCCGGGGGAAGATGTTCCCGATGATTCGACAAAAGGTGATGTTGATTATTCGGACACCAATCTTCAGATCGTTGGAGTTCAGGAATCAGACATTATAAAGACCGACGGACGCTATATTTACGCGATGTCGGAGAATTGTGTGAGGATTATCGAAGCGGCGGGCGAGATTGTTACGGTAGTCGGCAACATTGAATTCGTGGAGGAAAACTCAACTACGCTCCGCAATTACTACCGAGCGATGTATGTTGAGGAAGATCGGCTCGTTTTATTCTATCAGCCGAATGCAAAAGGTAATTCAGCACGCTATAATGTGAATCATGAGATCGTAATTGATATATACGATATTTCCGACAGGAGCGCTCCGCGTTTACTTGAGAGCTATGCGCAGGACGGAGATTATGTTAACAGCAGAATGATCGGCGATAAGCTATATGTTATCAGCCGTGATGATATCTATTCGGGTGATGACATTGACCGCGATATTCCCGAAAGCTTCGTTCCGGCATATGAGGAGAACGGAGTACGTAAGCTCGTGCCTGCCGAGGCGATAACGATCAATCAAAACAGCGTGTGCGCGGTGTTGCGAACAAGCTATATCGTTATTTCAGCGATCGATGTATCGGGAGACACGTCTCTCGGCTCCATATGTGCGGCGCTTGGTTGCGGCGATAACGTTTACTGTTCCGGCGATAATCTGTATCTCCTTTCTCGATATACCGATCGGACGGAGAGCAAGACTGACGGTATAACTTACGTTACGAGCGGCACAAATACGGCGGTTATGAAATATTCGCTTGACGGGGATGATGTTAGCTTCGTTGCCGCGGGAAGCGTTGGCGGCACTATATTAAATCAATTTTCGATGGATGAAGAAGACGGGTATTTCAGAATCGTAACAACGGAACGCAATTATACTACGGAATACGGATTTATTTCCGGCGAGACGGACGGTCCGGATGTCGTGCCCGATGTTGTGGATTCTCCCGTGCTCAACGGCACGACGAATTCGCTTTATGTTTTGGACGGGAAAATGAATATAGTTGGATCCATTACGGGACTTGCCGCGGGCGAGAGAGTTTATTCCGTTCGGTTTGACGGGGATGTTGCGTATTTTGTGACATATCGTGAGACGGATCCCCTGTTTTCTGTGGATCTGTCCAATCCTAATGCTCCAATCGTGCTGGGCGAGCTGAAGATTCCGGGATTTTCAAATTATCTGCATCCGTTTTCAGATGGGCTTTTATTCGGGCTCGGAATGGACGGAGATGAAAGCGGAAACGTAGGCAATCTGAAGCTTTCGATGTTCGACGTATCCGATCCTGCGAACGTTACGGAATGTGCTAAGCTTGTCGTTGAATATTGCTATTACTCGCCCGCGTCGTACAATCACAAGGCGATAATAGTCGATTCGGCAAAAAATTTGATCGGCTTCTACGATCAGAGTCGCGGTGTATACCTGATATACTCCTATACGGACGGCGCTTTTGTTCAGCGCGGAATGATAGATTCGGGTTCAGTTTGGAGTGACGCGCGCGGGCTGTATATAGGCGATTATTTCTACATTTGCGACTATAACGGTATTACGGTTTGCAGTATGACGGACTTTGCGGTAGTAAATCACCTTGAATTTGAAAAGCGGCCTACGATCGACTGCGAGACTACCGAGGGACCGGTGGTGGATCCGACTTCTACGGGTAAGATCGAAGAGAATGCCGATGAAATGTTCGGTGAGATAAGCGATGTGGCGGGATATATATACGATGTAGATTACGAGAATCGCATTGTGTATATTGAGCTTGATTGGTCGTTTAAGTGCTCGGCTGTCGGATTCAAATTCGATTCAGACGATGGCAGTAGCATTTGGCTTGAGAAGCACATAAGCGGAGATGACTACGATTATTTTGCGAGTACGGAAATGAGCTTCTCAGAGCTTAAGGCGGGAACAAAATGCGTTGTTAACGCGGAATATTTCAGCCTTGAATTTGGCGTTGGAATCGCGGTGACTAAGCTGCTTGAGATACACATTAACGCAGATCAATTCGATTAATGTTAGGCGGTTGACTAACTAAAAGTGAAAAAGAATCGCTTGCGGGACATGATTAAGTCCTGCAAGCGATTGTTTTTTGGAATTGTGCTAATATTGTCACACGATGTCGCACAAAAACGACATCAATTTGTGCTGTCGCTTTCGAGCGTGAGCGGACCCATGAGACCGGACGGAGGAATCGGGAGATATTTCGAGAAGATATCGTACGAGGTTTCGGCCCAGCAGGGGTTGTTGATAACGTCGATCTCAATCAGATTCTCGCCGGGCTTTACAAGCTTACTTATATTATATCTGTAGGGAAAATTGAGGCGAACTCCGGCGGAGACTCCGTTGATCTTCAGTTCCGCGCTTTCTCCGACTCTGCCGAGGTCGATATAATCTATTTTATCTGACGCTTCGGCGGTAAAGCTACCTGCATATTTGATCTTACCCTTGAACAGCGGGATCTCGTCACGGTTTGTTATGCTTACCGTTTTAGACGTGGTCTTATAATGAGTGAAGCAGTTGTCACCCGAACGGCAGATAGAAATATCAAATTCGGGCGAGATATTCCTCAGCTTTTTCAGCTGCGGAAGCGCGGGTATATTGTCGAGTTCGCTTTCGTCGCATGAAACGAATATTATTGATTCTCCGGCGGGGAGGGTGAGGTCAAAGCCGTTTTCGCAATCGGCGCGATAGAGCTTATTCTCCCAGGCGTCATAGAACATTCCGGAGTTGATGCCGTTTGCTGTGATATGCGTTGAGACGGAAGAATTTACGTTATTGTTATAGAACATGAATATATCCTTACCGTCGCGCTTTTTATGCTGATAGAAAAGCGACGGAACGGACGGAGAAGATACGATATCCGCATTGCCCTCGGATATTATTGTATCCGCGATCGCGTCAAGCGGAACTGCGCGCATATTCTTCGTGAGCGACTGCATATTTTCGCCGCCTGAGCTTACGTCGGAGGGGAGGGCGTCTGCAAATATTATCTTTACGCCGGACGCTGCCAGCTCTGCGAGGAGCTTCATCAATTTCTTGGGCATATATTCGCAGTAAGGTATGACGAGATTATTGAATTTGATTCCGTTGACGATCAGCTTGCCGTTCTCGGCGGTCGCTTCGCCGTCGTAGAATGTATCGGAGGGAAGAAAATCAAAGTCGATCTGATGCGTCAGGAGGTGCTTTGATACTTTCTGCGGGAGCATATATTTGCCGCCCGACCATTCGCCTTCGGCTGAATAAAGCACTGCCGTGCTTGCGATATGCTCGCCTGCGTATGTCATGTGGCATATTCTTTGCAGATACGGCATCAGGAGCTTAAAATGCTCGTAGGTGGGATTATTGCCGCGGGCGTAGAAGTGCGGCGGGCAATCGTCGTGCGGATAAAGCGAGCAGAATGCGTGGGGAACGTAATGGTTAAGACCTTGCGCTGTAGTGAAATCTATAAGATGACGCATCATCGGCAGGCCTTCTGCCCAGCCGTAAGCTCCGAATATCTCGCACATTGCGCGGCCTTTCATATGGGGCGTGATATGCGATTGCGAGGAGGGAAGCTTGCATATTGTATATGTGAAAAATTCGGGGTCGCCGGGGGCTTCTATGGGGGTATAATTGAACAGCATATTATCGAGTCCCGGAATGACCTGCTGAAGTACGATATCCATGCCGGACATATCCTGTCCCTTGAGTGCGCGGAAGAAGTGACCTGCGCTCGGTCCCATTCTCATGTGGCAGTTCATATCCTCGATTATATGGCCGATATATTCGACGTTGTGCGCGCGGCACCAATCGCCGAGCATACCGGAAAAATTACGTGCGTACAGCTCGGTGATCGCGTCCATATATGCGATTCGCACGGCGGATTTATCCGCTCCGGTCGCGTCTATCCAGAGAAGCGGCAAGAGCTGTTCGACTTTTTCGGGTGGAAATCCGGTCTTTTCCGCGATAATATCCGGAATCTCCGCGCACCAGGGGTATACTTCTTTGGGCTTGCCAAGCATTGAGAGGTATGTATTTCCGGTATTGGAAAATGCAGGCTCGTCGGAGAAGAAACCGCGGAAGGTATTTCCGAAGTATTCGCCGAAGCGCTCGTAATGCGGCTCATATATTTCGCTGAGCATAAGGCGGCACGAATCCGGATTAAGCATATCTATATAGCGCTTGAGGTCCTCGCGCACGTGGGTGGATTCGATCACGAAGCAGACGCGCCAAACACCCTCGGGAATATCGAAATAGACTACATCTCCGAGGATATTATTTGTGAGGACGATCGGCTCCGGTTCAACTTCGACGCCGACTCCTGTGCGCTTATATGCAAGAACCGAGCGAAGCTTTTCGCCTTCTTTCAGGCGATTGGAGAGTATTACGGCTGATTCGGGGCACGGGCCGAGGACGTCGATATGCTCCATGCGGATTATTTTTTTGCGGAGGTGTGCGTATTTTTCTGTTTCGCGGAGCGCACCGTTGGCATTACCCGATGGGAAATTCTTATCGTCGAGCAGCCATACCTTCATGTTTTTGCTCTTTGCGCGTTCGAGTATCAGCTTAAAATCCGACCACCATTTGTCACGGCAAAACTGGTCATGAGTGCGGCTCTCTACGCAAAATTCACGTATTCCGCAGGCTTCGATGGCGTCGATCTCTGTGAGAAATCTTTCCGGATCGCCATCTTGGACCCACAAAAACGGGAGGATATAGCTATCCGTTTGGCGATTCAGCGCTTCTTGAAGTTTTTTATCCATTATGAGATTTCCTTTCGTGTTTTACGGTTGTTCTGAAAGCTTGAAAAATTTTATTCCGCCGAAATCTTCAAGCGGTGAGTCGCTGAGGCAGACGAGCTTGAAGCTACCGAGCGCGGCTTCGATCTGTGCGCTTTTTCCGAGCAGATATATCGTATCGCGGCACACTCCACCGGCGCCACCGATAAATCCGCGGTTGTAACCGGCGAGGGCTATCGGGGAATCGTCGATTTTGGCAACGCGAAAGCCGTCTGCTTTGGCGGCATTCGATATACTCGGATCTCCCGTAATGACTGTATTTTCGGCATACAGCGCGGAGCAGGCTGTGTAGCCTTGCTTGACGCGATGCGGTATTATCGAGCAGCTTTGGGCTTTTTCGATTATTTCTGGGGCGGTATATTCTGTTAAGGAATACAGAAAAGCTCCTGTATTCAACGCGTTAAATGCGATATCATGCGGATAGCGTGCTTCCAAGTTTATGTCGAGCGGCTTCACGGACAGTTTTGTCAGGCGCGATATTTCATCAAAGACGCCGAAATTTTCTTGCGCGTAATTCCGTTCAGTGAACAGTGTATCGGAAATTTGCGAGAGGAGCATATCCGGATGTGAAGCTACCGGCGCGGCGAGCGCGTGATGTGGCGGGAGCACGATCACTTTTTCAAACAACGCTTCGAGCGGTGCGGCGAAGCGGGCGGCTGATGCGCCGATCACGGCAAGATAACTTAGCTTTTTCATAAAAAGAAAACAGGCATCGCTGTATTATCAAATACAATGCGACGCCGTATCTTCAAAAAATTATTAAGCGCGTTCGATCTTGCCTGAACGCAGGCAACGGGAGCACACTGCAACTGTTGTATGAGTTCCGTTGACAACTGCCTTGACTTTTCTTATGTTAGGCTTCCAAGCGCGGTTAGTAGAACGATGGGAGTGGGATACCTGCGCACCGAAGGTCACGCCCTTACCGCAAATACTGCATTTTGCCATTTTTTACACCTCCATATATATTATAACGATAATATTCAAAATCAGCGTTAACTATTATAGCATACTTTTTTTGAAAATGCAATAGAGATTTTGAATTATTTTTGCTTTTGCTTTGATTTTTCAGAAGGTTATACTCTCGATCAACGCGCATTTCCCGTTTTGATCTATTTCAACGATGACGCCGTGAGCTTCGAGCATATCAAGCGACGGCTCATGCACGGTCGGGATTCCGAGCGTGAAGCGTTTGATTATACAATCGGTTTTGACTCCGAGGATACCGGAGTGTGAGCCGCACATTCCGGCGTCGGTTTGATATCCCGTGCCGTGCGGTAACACTGAGGCGTCGGCGGTTGCGACGTGCGTATGCGTGCCTATTACGGCCGATGCTCTGCCGTCAAGGTAATGCGCGAGAGCTAATTTTTCGCTTGTGGCTTCGGCGTGAAAATCGACGAAGACTGCGTCGTAGCGACCGGCTTCACGCGAGAGTATTTTATCGGCTGCGGCAAACGGCGAATCGACCGGCTCCATAAATGTTCTGCCTATCAGATTGATGACGAGGAGCGATCTGCCGTTCACGCTGTAAATTCCGTAGCCTGAACCGGGGGCGGCGGCCGGATAATTTGCGGGGCGGAGAATATTATCCCGATCGTCGAGGAGATCGGCGGTCTCGCGGCGACGCCATATATGATTGCCGCTTGTTATAACGTCTGCGCCGGCTTCCAATATTCTGTCGGCGACGTCTCGCGCCAGCCCGTTTCCGTTGGAGGCGTTTTCTCCGTTGGCAATCGTGAAATCTATTGCGCGATCTTTTATGATGCGCGACAGGAGGCGCTGTTTCGATAGGTAATCGACGCCTATACTGCCGACGATATCGCCCAAAAACAAGATTCTGAGGTTTTGCATAGGATTTATATTAAATAAAACGTTAAAACGTGCAGGATTAATAAGTAATGCCGCGGCGGCGCTTATTATAGTTTGACTTGGGATTTACTATTTCGCGCCAATCGAGATCTCCGCGGTCGAGTGCGCACACGAGTACTTCCGCCGTTGCGATATTTGTTGCGACGGGGACGTTATGTACGTCGCACATACGTAGAAGCGTATATTCTGCCTCGCTGCTCACTGCTTTAGGCGATGTATCTCTGAAATACAGCACAAGGTCGATCTCGTTATACGATATGCGTGAGGTTATTTGCTGTTCTCCGCCGTGACTGCCGGGGAGGAGCTTTTCTATCTGAAGTCCTGTTGCATCGGATACATATTTTCCCGTAGTTCCGGTCGCGCATATTGTATGCTGGCAAAGTATTCCGCAATATGCGATGCAGAATTGCGTCA
>CAYXNQ010000058.1:0-4371 GCA_964466545.1 uncultured Lachnospiraceae bacterium
AATAAATATCCGGGTATATCGCATAATCGTCCCTGAACGCCGCAAACAGATTTTCGTAACCGAAATCGTCGATCAGCTCTTTATTTTTAGGATATTCCGTGAATTTTCCCGAAACGAACGCCTTCCGCAGCTTCGACAGATTGTCGATCAATTCGCCGCTTTCAAGCAGTTGTCCGTTTTTCAGATCATAATTGAACGTATATGAGAAAAAATCGTCATGCTGGGCGCCCTCCGCCGATATTCGACCGGCTATATATCCGGAAAACAGATTTTCACTCGCAAGAGTTATCTCTGCCGCCTCAACAGTATAATATACCGCCTTATCGTCGTGGGCGACAAGATTTTTCCGCTTGAATTGCCGCACGGCAAACGAGCGCATCGCAAGATTAATTTCTTCGTCATGCCCGCTTCCCTCTATCTGCGGATATTTAAGCGACGCAAGCACTCCGCCTTCGTCCAAGCTCTCCGGCTTCAACTCGATCTTATATTCCGCGGGAGCAAAGTCAAGCTTAACGTCCGAACCTTTTCCGCAAGAAAAAAGCGAAAGCGACGAGGCCGCGGCAAGAAGTGCAAAAAGCAGCACTTTCGCGCAGGTCGCGATCATATTCTTCATTCTCACCGTAAGCATAATTGCTCCTCACATACAAAAATCAGCTTCTCCGCCGTAACAGCATATTTTCGCGTCAAAGCCCGAGCGCAGCGTCAAGAAATTCAAATCCGTCGTTATCCGTAAATCTTATCTTTACGCCGAGGCTCTCCGACAGCTCCTCCGGAGTTACGGAATCAAGGAACATATCTCCCTCGGCGCGAAGCATCGTGCGGGAGAGCAACAGCTCCTCGCCGAGCTTTTGTCCGCAGAGCTGTTTTTTGAGATCGCTTGCGGTAAGAAGTCCCGTGACCGTGATCTCTCCGCCGAAATACTCATTCTTAATACAATATATATGCAGCTTGAGCTTGGGGCACAGTGTCTCTATAAGCTCCGCACACTCATTGATCATTTCAAACGCCGCCTCGCCCGTAGCGATCGACGCCTCTCTTTCGGTATCGCGCGCCTCCTCCGGAAGCAGCTCGATCGCCTTAAGCAGCTCATGCTTAAACATCGTCAGCATACCTACGCCGTTCTCGATCTGCGAAAAATCGCCGTATTTCTCGTATTCGGGCAGGCTGACCTCGCCTCTGATGTAAAATTCATCCGAAGCGTAGAACATTCTGTTGCCGCTTTCCTTTTCGCTTATATCGGCAAACGAATCTATCGCGGCAATCACATCGCGACACTCGCTTGGCTCAAACGGCTCGAGCGGATAAAGCCCGCGGCGATAGCCCGTAAGACCTGCGGGAACGACCGCAACGCTTTCCACGGAATCGCGAAGCTCGTAAAGATCGCCAAGCGTTCGCTTCAGCTCGTCGCCGTCGTTTATACCGCGGCACAGCACTATCTGCAAATTCAACCGACAACCGCCGTCGGCAAGCATTTTTAGATAGCCTAAGACCTCGCCCGCACGTTTATTGTGCATCATTTTAACGCGAAGCTCCGGATTGGTCGTATGCACCGATATATTTATCGGAGAGATATGCATATCTATTATTCTCCGAATATCGCTCTCGTGCAGATTTGTCATCGTTATGTAGTTGCCGTGCAAAAACGAAAGCCGCGAATCATCATCCTTGAAATACAGGGATTCGCGCATTCCCTTCGGAAGCTGATCTATAAAACAAAACACGCATTTGTTCTCGCATCTGCGTTTTTTATCCATGAGCGGAGTTTCAAACTCAAGCCCGATATCATCGTATTCGCGCTTATGGAGCTTGATCGAGTATTCTTTTTCATCCCGCAAAAAAACCGCGTCGATCGATCTGTCCGCAAGATAAAATCGGTAATCGAGCACGTCGTTTATCTCGTGTCCGTTCAGCGATACAAGCTCATCGCCTACTTCAACGCCGTGAGTTCCGGCAAGCGAGCGCGGAAACACACCGGTGACCTTTACCATACGCGCTCACCTCCCGTTTTCGATCTTATTTGCGCCGTCTTTATTTCCATAGTATTCGTCTCTCAATATCGAATATACGCCGTAGCTGACGTATCTTTCATTAATATATAACGCTTCTCGGCGCTCGCCCTCGTACGTCATTCCGAGTTTTTCCATAACTCTGCTGCTACGCACGTTTCCGAGCATATATTTTGCCTCTATCCTGTGAAGGCCGAGTCTTTCAAAGCCGAAATCAATCACCGCGGACGCCGCCTCGCACGCAATGCCCTGCCCCCAAAAATCCGGATTTACAACATATCCGATCTCGGCAAGATCATTCTCCGCATCGATATCGGTAAAGCCGCACGTCCCTATCATTTTGCCGCTCGCCGCCAGCACTATCGCCCAGTCGTAAAATTCTCCCGCTTTATATCTGCCGGTAATATACGAAAGATATCGCTTAGTATATCGCGACGTGTCGTGCGATCTCCACGTAAGATATTCGGTAACGTCATCGCGAGAAGCATATTCAAACATATCGTCGGCGTCAGCCTTGCCGAGCTTTCTGAGTCTCAGCCGAGCAGTCGCCAGCTCCGGCGGCGAACGAAATATTCGCTTGATCAGGTCCGCCTCCACAGCCGCGCCTCTTTTCATACAGAATATCGGATTCAAAGCGCCGACGCTTTAAGTCCACGCATTTCATCGAAGCCGCCGTGACGCCGCGGGCGTCGGCAACAGCTTCCGCGTTATTATATTATACCACACAAAACCGAAATGGTAAAGCGATTTTTGCGAATATTTGCTCAATATACGCTAAAACGCTCGCCGCTACTCCCCAAAGCGTTCAAAAAATCGAAAATTTTTAATTATTCTCTTCCATTTTGTTATAAAACGTGCTATAATTTGATTGCCAAACAAATCTTAATAAACACATACCGGGGACGCCCTTGCTTTTATGGGAGTACTATACCCTTTTGCCGCTTCGATGAATTGGTAAAAACGCAATTCCACTTGAACGGCAACAAGGGTTACCTTTTGTGTTTAAGATTTGTTTGGCGACGATCGGAGTTGCGCTTTTCAGTGCGTGGCTTCGGTCACGCACTTTTTTATTTTTATTTCTTAAATTTACAGGAGGACACCATGTCAAAAAAAGCACACACCCCAGCAACCGTCAAGAGCAGATCCTTGCTCACAGCGCGTCTCATGCTTGCGCTCGTCGCAGTACTCGCGGTACTAACGGCATTCGCATCATGCGACGAGATCAGCGATGGCAATTTTGCCGACAGTGGAAACAGCTCTGTCAGTTCGAGCGGCGAAATTAACGACAGCGGAAGCGGCTCTGTCAGCTCAAGCGACGAAGTTGACAACAACGTTCCCGCCGAATACAAGACCGCGCTCAAAAAGGCAAAAAGCTACGACAGTCTGATGCATATGTCAAAAGCCGCGCTTTACGATCAGCTCGTTTCCGAATACGGCGAAAAGTTTTCACCGGAAGCCGCTCAGTACGCAGTCGATAATCTCAACGCAGATTACAAGGCGAACGCACTGAAGCAAGCGGAAAGCTACAGCGACACACTGCATATGTCGAAGATCGGAATATACGATCAACTCGTCTCCGAGTACGGCGGAAAATTCACCGCAGAGGAAGCTCAGTACGCAGTCGACAATCTCAACGCAGATTACAAGGCGAACGCACTTGAAGCAGCGAAGAACTACCGCGATACGCTTAATATGTCGAAGGACGCGATCTACGCTCAGCTCATCTCCGAATACGGTGAAAAATTCACCGCGGAGGAAGCTCAGTACGCCATAGATAATTTAGACTAACAAAATAAACGGTGCGGCTTATAACGCCGCACCGTTTTCTATACCTCCGCCGAGAGCTTTTTCAGATTATATCTCAGAAGCAATACCGCAACCGCCGCGGTAAGCGCCTCAGATATCGGAAACGCCCACCACATCAGCGTAGCGGCGTCAGCGCCCAATGTGAGCAAAAACACCGCCGGAAGCGGAAATACAAGCAGTCGGAGCGCGGAAATTATCAGAGGAGAATATACACGCCGGAATCCTTGCAAAATTCCCTGCACCGCAACGCTCAGCCCCATAAACGCATATCCGAGCGTAGCTATATGCAAAGCCGTCTCACAGCTCTGAATTATATCCGCCTTTGAAACGATCGAGGATGCGTCGGCGGTAAGCGCAAAAAGTGCCGATATCGGTTCGGCAAATATCTGCATGAGCGCCGCAATAATAACAGCGACCGTAACCGAGATAATCATACCGTACTTCGTCGCGTCATTTAATCGCGCGGCGTCTCTCATTCCGAAATTGAACGATACGATAGAAATGAGCGTGTTTGAAAGCCCGAACGACGCAAACAGCGCTATCTGCATAAGCTTATAGT
>CAYXNQ010000058.1:4471-9001 GCA_964466545.1 uncultured Lachnospiraceae bacterium
AGCGTGTTTGAAAGCCCGAACGACGCAAACAGCGCTATCTGCATAAGCTTATAGTATATCCCGTAGCTTCCCGACAGCAGATTTACCGTATATACATCGTCTAATCTTCCGATCATAAGGAGAACGCCGAACATCATAACGGAAAGCATAGCCTGCATCAAAAATGCAAGAAATCCTATCGTGTAAACACGCCCGATCACGCCTGCGCGCGGCACTGCGTATTTCAGAGAACCGTCGATCTCACGGTTGACTGTATAATGCATCGTAAGCGCGATGACAAGAGACGCTATCTGTCCGATGACCGTGGCGTATGCCGCTCCGGCTATCCCCATTCCGAGAGGATATATAAATACATAATCGAGAACGATATTGACAAGCGCTCCGACTATCTGAGCGATCATGGAATGAAGCGTCTTTCCGGTAGCTATCAAAAATCGCTCGGCGATAGCGTAGCCTATCGAACCGATAGATATACAACAGCATATGCGAAGGTATTCGCTTCCCATCGCCACAACTTCGGCATTGTTCGACATAAGCTTCATATACGGCTCTGCGAAAAAAGCACCGAATACAAAAAATACGGCGAAAAACACGATTCCGAGAAAAATACCGTTGCCGGCTGTACGGCTGACCGCCTCGCGATCTCCCCTGCCGAGATTTTCCGACAGCATAGCGTTTATCCCGACTCCCGTTCCCACGCCTATGGCGATCATCATGATCTGCACGGGGAACGCGGCGGATAACGCCAGATTTCCCGTTGCACCGTCCGCCCCCATATTGATAACGAACATCGTATCGACCACGTTATACAGCGCTTGAAGCACCATGGAAAGTATCATGGGAAGCCCCATACTCCATATCAGAGTGCTCACGCGCTTCGTGCCCATTTTATTAACTTGCATATTCTGCCTCCCGAAGCAAACAAAAAAAGCGCAGGTCCGTCTTAGCCGGACTTACGCCTTTCGACTGCTCACTAATAGATAATATTATTTCAATACCCCGATGTAATAATACAACATTATAATTATACCCGCATTTTTTGAAAAAATCAAACGGTATTCTTTACAATTATTTGCTTTCTCAAAGCGAAAGCAATGCGCAGATTTGATATACGGAAACGGAAAACGCCCGCAGCAAAAGTTTTTTCTTTTCGCCAAACGATATCGCTCGCCGAGCTATAAGACTACAGCAGGCAGATTCAGCGAGCCGCGTCCCTAAACGAATGATCTCCCGGAAATCCGTTCGCTGTATTGCTTTTTCGTCTCCGCAGGGCTAACGCCGCATATTATTCCGCTTCCGTAAAGCTTTTTGCGTGAAAAGCACCTTAAGCATTGCATTTACCGTTTTAATGTGATAAAATATAATACCATTATCAAAATGCGGAAGATCGCGAGGTCAATATATATGAACAAAATGAAAGAGCTTATGCACAGCGGCGAACTTTATCTGCCGTCCGACCCCGAAATAATGTGCGAGCAGGCTCAGTGTCTTGAACTGCTGTATGAATTTAACCTGACCCGTCCGAGCGAGCAGGACAAGCGCGGCGCAATGCTGAAGGAAATGTTCGCCGAGATAGGCGAGGGTTGCTACATTGAGCCGCCGTTTCACGCAAATTGGGGCGGCCGCCACTGCCATTTCGGAAATCACGTTTACGCAAACTTCAATCTCACCTGCGTAGACGACACACACATCTACGTCGGAGACAACACGATGATCGGGCCAAACGTAACAATAGCGACCGCAGGTCACCCAATACTTCCGGAGCTTCGAGAAAAAGCATATCAGTACAATGCGTCAGTGCGCATAGGTAAAAATTGCTGGATAGGCGCGGGAGCGCTCCTGCTTCCCGGAGTAACGATCGGCGCCGGCAGCGTGATCGGCGCCGGCAGCGTTGTCACCAAAGATATTCCGGCAGGCGTAGTCGCCGTAGGTAATCCATGCAGGGTCCTTCGCGAAATAGGTGAACGGGACAGAGAGTATTATTTCAAAAACAAAAGAATCTCCCCTGAGCTTCTTTAGCGTATAACTGCCGCACAGTCGGCTAAAGTAAGTGTGAATGTACTGCTGTTACTTGATGAATAAACTGAAAATTCATCGCAAAAAGCCCGCCGAGCGTCACTCTCGCTCAATAATATCTGCGAAAAGCTATTGAAATTTCACGCAAAATCGTTTATAATACTATCGTGAAGCGCTTTTGAAATTACGCTTCCGAACATCTTCAATCCTTGCGAGCGTAGATCGCGTTGATCTTCACTCCCGCTGACGAAAAGCTTCTTTCGTACTCGGTTATCACGTTGTCGTGGGCATATTCAGACGCATGAAGGTCGCGCGTTATGAAATACGGCTTCAGATTTGACGCATTGATCGTTTCGACGGAATATTCAAACAGTTCGACGTTATCCGTCTTCAGCCTGAACGTTCCACCCGGCATCAGAAGCTCCTCGTACATTTTCAAAAAATCCGGATATGTCAGACGGCGTTTAGGACGGTTCTGGCGAGTCCACGGATCGCAAAAATTCACAAAAATATCGGAAAAGACGCATCCGCCGAAATATTCGCGCAAATTTATCGCGTCGCCGCACATGAACCGAACGTTGCCGGCGGTCGCGCTGTCAAGCTCCCATGTGCTTCCAAGCGGGATGATCTCCCCTCCGCTCGTCAATATTCCGCCGTTCGGCGCAAGCGTGCCATGCCCGCGCGAGCGCACGTATTTTTCCGCGGCAAGTACGATCACATCGGACATTTTTTCCATAGCGATGTAGTTAAAATCGGGTTCTTTCAGCGAAAGCCCCGTTATAAAATCGCCCTTTCCGCATCCGATCTCAAGGCGAAGCGGCTTTTCGGCGAAAAAATCCCCGCTCGGCTTTTCGCCCGGATTTATGAACAAGGCGGACAAAAGCTTCATTCTTTCTTCGCCGTGCTTCTTTTTTCTCATTCTCATAACGTAAAAACTCCCATATTTATACATAAATATATTTTTATTGCATTTTCGCAAAACACATTATAGCATATATCACGCAAAATTTCCATAGCATTTTCAAAGAAAGGCAGGGTACACGGTCGAAATGGATCTATCGGTATTCAAACGCTCGCTTTGCGACGCTCTCGTTAAGCGCGGCGTACCCACAGAGACCGCTCAGCATCACGTAAGCGCGCTGATAAAGACCTTCACAGACGACGATATAGCGGAGATATCCGCATACAGCTCGGCAAATACGACGCTCGCCGTTGAATCTATCGCCGACAGTATATCCGAGGTTCTGATCGGTAAAGACGGCGCCAAGCCGATCTCGCCCGAAAAAAATAACGACTCTCCGGTTCACGACGACGCGGTCACAGCGCAATTCAGCAAGCAGCGTCCTCGAGAAAAAAGCGCCGCTGTCATCGAACCCCAAAAGCGTCAAGCGGCAGAACGTCAGCCGATCGCCAAGCGGCAAGCCCCGACGAAAAGCGTTGCCGAGCCGCCCCAAAAGCAGTCCGCTCCCGCCCCAGAAAAAGCGGCGGTAAAGCGCGAAGAACCCGTTCGCAAAGCCCCGCGTAAAGCTGTCTCATCGGAGCAAGACAAAGAAGCAAAGAAAAAATTCTGGACGATCTTCTGGTGCGTAAGCCCTCTCACCGCGATCTTGGCAGTCATCTTTTTCGCGATCTTCGGATTTATGTACGCGGCAGTCGCGCTTTGCATAATCGCTCTCGTCGTCGCCCTGATAGCCGTTATATCCGCAGGCGCCGTTATCTCGCTCATATCGTTCATATACGGAATAATCAAGCTGTTCAGCGTCGTTCCCGAAGGCGTATACGAGATCGGTCTCGGCTTCGTCGTAATGGGAATAACCATGTTTATAGGTATCGCAATATACAATATTGCCGTCCGGCTTCTTCCGCTGGTATTCCCCTGCATCAAAAAGCTCTATGGCTATACCGTGATACAGATAAAAACGCTTTACTATTATCTCAAGGAGGAATGCTGTAAATTATGAGACCGACATCTGTAATTTTCTTGGCTCTCTCCGTGATACTTGTGATATTCGGTTCTACCGTATGCGGCGTAGCGAACAATCTCGCGAAAAGCGAAGGCATAATGCTCTTTCCGGAATATGACGCCGACCACGATTATATCATGACCTCAGATATCGGCAACCTCGGCACGACTAAGATCGAGATCACCGCTGCTGACGCGGACGTTAACATCATAGGCGGCTCGGACAGATCTTACGTCGAGGTCGTAAACTTCAAAACAAATTATTATACGCTTTCCGCCAAGGATAAAAACGTTTCCTTTGTCGAAATTCCGGATGTAAAATCAATGCTGAAGTTTTGGGAAAACGGCTTCACCTTCACCGGAATGAGAAATATACTCAAGCGTAATACCGACGAGCTCGGCCGCAAGGCGATAAACGTCTACATAACAAATGAAGAACTGAAGCAGGTCAAGCTGAATATCGAAAAAGGAAATATTTCGATTAGCAATATTTCGGCAAAAGCGGAATTTGAGATAAATCTCACGGAAGGAACGCTGACTCTCGACAGAGT
>CAYXNQ010000059.1:0-2278 GCA_964466545.1 uncultured Lachnospiraceae bacterium
ATCGACGGGTATTCCCCACTTGAAGCTCGTTCTGGAAACGCAAAGATCCTGAAGTCCGGGCTTTAGGAAATTGTTGATCATTTCTTTTTTGCGAGCCTCCGGCTCGATGAAGCCCGGAGTTTCTTCGATGTATTTGATAAGTCTGTCGGCATATTTGCTCATTCTGAAGAAATATGCTTCCTCGCTCGTTTTTTCGACGGGGCGGCCGCAATCGGGGCATTTTCCGTCTACAAGCTGGCTTTCCGTAAAAAATGATTCGCACGGGGTGCAGTACATTCCTTCATAGGAGCCGAGATAAATATCGCCTTTGTCGAACATTTTCTTAAAGATATGTGCGACAGCGCGCTCGTGCTCAGCGTCGGTGGTTCTGATAAAATGATCGTAAGTCGTATTCATCTTATCCCACACGGCTTTTACCTCGGCGGCAACTCCGTCAACGTACTCCTTCGGCGTGATTCCGGCGTCCTTCGCCTTCATTTCGATCTTCTGACCGTGCTCGTCCGTACCTGTGCAGAAATACACATCGTAGCCGCGCTGTCTCTTATAGCGAGCGACAGCATCGGTCATGATCACCTCATAGGTATTTCCGAAATGAGGCTTCGTCGACGCATACGCAATCGCGGTAGTAATATAAAATTTTTCTTTCATATATCCTCCATGCCGCAAGCGCGGCGGTATTATTATCTGTAAAAATGCTCAGCCTTCGACCATGCTTTCGCTATGCTCAGCTTTCTCGCAGGCTTTGTACAGCGCAAGGCAGTATCGCGAATATTCCGCCGCAATATTTATCTCACCGATAATAAACGAACCAAGAGTAAATCCGAGAGTTAATATCACCGGAATAAAGCGCAAGAGAGCCGACAGCCGAACGAAAAACAGCTCGCATCTTCTTCCGCGAGTCACGGCAAGCGAACGTCCGACAGCCCGAAACAGCGAAATATCTTCGCGGGAGAATATCGGATACGAGGCAAGCAGACCTTGATTTTCAACGGCAAATACGAGAGAAAGCACAAGCGTCAAAACGAGCACAGCGCATTTAGCGTTCGCGCTCTCCGAATATCTCTGCAACAGCGCATACAACGCAAGCAGCGACGCAAACTCGGCAGATATGAGCGCAAGCCTGAGCCAGATAAGCACAAACGCGCCTCTTATATTTCGGATAAAATCTAGCTCCGGATCATCGGCGCGTGCAATATGCGCGATCAGCGCTCTGCCGCAAGCGGCAATCAAAGTGCAAAGCGTAGCTCCGATCACTCCGAAGGCTAACGCATATATCGTTCCCTCTCGGCAAGATAGAACGCGAATCGCCGATATGACCGTGATAACAAGTGTTCCGATAAATGCCGCGGCGCATATTCCGCCGAGCGTCGCAACGGGCTTTTCCACATTTGCGGTCTCCTTCGCGCAAATAAAGCGCCTGCGCTTTGCCGCGGTAAGCTTCGCCAGCCCCACATGATCAATATTCATTTTACTCTCCCTTCAAGCCATGCTTAAAGGGATTATTGCCGGAATAAGCCGGCGATCATTCAAGCTCCGATGCGTCAAGCGTGATAAATTCAGCTTCGGCGCCAACAGCAATCGAGCCACCCGCACCGTCGATCCCGTACATTCGCGCAGGATTCAAGCTTGCCGCCATAGCGGCATCAGCGAACGTAGCCGACGTATAGGAGGCGTAATACTTTACGCAATCAATGAGCGCCGCAGTGCTTCCCGCAATAGCGCCGTCCTCGCTGACAGCTCTGCCGTCCTTCACGGTGACAGCCGCGCCTGCGACCGAATATTTTCCGTCTGGCATTCCGGCGGCTTCCATTGAATCGCTCACCAATATAAGCTTATCCTTAGGCTTACAGCGCTTGGCGACCTCAAGCATAGCCGGAGCTACGTGACAGCCGTCGGCTATAAGCTCGGAATACGTATCGAGAACGAGCGCGGCGGCGGTATCCGCAGGCTCTCGGTGGTGCATCGGCCGCATTGCGTTATACATATGCGTAAAGCAATCCGCTCCCGCGACTACCGCGGAAATCGCTTCTTCAAACGAAGCGTCGGAATGTGCCACCGATATCTTCGCGCCAAGCGATATCGCCTCGCGAATAAATCCGTCGGCTCCGTTTAACTCCGGAGCTATCGAAAATCTGATTGGAAGTCCGTCGGCGGCGCGCATAAAGCCCTCTAACTCGGTGCAAGACGGAAGCGCAAGCAACTCCGCGGCGTGCGTGCCTCTGCGGCTCGGATTAATATATCTTCCTTCAATGTGTACGCCGACTATTTTCGCTTCGCC